>CAZVSZ010000020.1:0-14969 GCA_964630095.1 uncultured Thermoplasmata archaeon
GTCTTCCATGCAAACTCACCTTACAACTTACTATAACTATTGGAATCTGATATTTGAGGGAGAATACTACAATATCAGTATCTCCAATAACTCCAGTCTCAAATATAGTGTTGATTATTTCTGAATGATCCGCCAAAGACTGGCGGTCTTTGGCAAAGTTCAAAATCGGTATAAACAATGCTTTGTATAGCTTGGGATATTGCCCTTTTATTCTTTCTATTTCTCCTTTTTTGCCCATTCTTTGCACTCCTATATCTTCTATTATTTTCTTTAATTTATCCTCTGAGCCTTTCTTTATTTGATTAAAGCTATCTTTGAGAAAACTCTCCACATAAATCTCCCAGTCATTACCTGCTTTGGAAACTGCACTTTGCCTTGCTTTCAATATTTCTTCACGAATCTCATCTTCATTCATTTTTATCACTCCAGTATATTTTTGGCTGTAATACCCGTGCTTCTTTAATCACCCTTTTTTTAGCCAATTTACAGTAATTTTCATCTATCTCCACACCTATTCCTTTTCTATTCAATAAGCCACATGCAATTAAAGTGCTTCCACTTCCCAAAAATGGATCCAATACCGTATCCCCAACAAAACTGAAGAGTTTGATACATCTTCTTGGTAGTTCAACGGGAAAAGGTGCAGGATGCCCAACTTTTTTCTTGCTCTCACCAGAAAATGTCCAGACACCATTTGTCCACTCCATAAATTCTTTCTTGCTTATATCAGATTTACCATTCTTTATTTTCTGCCATCTTTCTTTGTAAAATATAACAATAACTTCTACAGGCGCTATAACATAAGGAGCCCTAGCACTCAGCCAAGAACCCCAAGCAGTTCTTCTTGATATATTCCCTTCATTCCATATTACTGTTGAAAAATATTTCCATCCCACTTTTTTAGCAATATTCACGATATCGGCATATACGCTTTGAAAACCTGCCCCCTTCCTTCCTTTGCTTTTATCTAATGGAATATTGAGACACATTCTTCCATCTGATTTCATTAATGAGTATGCCTTTGTAAGCCATTTTTCTGTAAATTCTAAATATTTTTCATAGGGAATGTCATCTTGAAATGAATTATAGTGGATATCCACATTATATGGTGGAGAAGTCACAATTAAATCAATAGAAGATTCTTCAATTAAATTTGTTGTTAAGAAATCGTCATGGATTATTTTAATATTTCCCCTTCTTGTTTCAAAGAATATCCTTTCTTCTTTGACTTTCAATAGTTCCATATTCTCACTAATTGTTTCCATCTTTATATATTTTCCTTTGGTTTCATTCATAGCAACTTCCCTCTTAAGTGTATGCGTGTTCCGTTTAAAAACATTTCTTACCAACTCACGAAGATAAATTTAAATAGGGGTTGAATTTACCACTCCGCATGGAAATATGGTATTCTGAAGAGCATACTGAGAATATAAAACTGGGATTCAGGATAAAGGAAGAAATTGCGCATGTAATTTCAAAATACCAAGATATACATATTTTTGAAACATACGATTTTGGAAAATTGCTTGTCATAGATGGCACTGTTCAAACCACAGAAAGAGATGAATTCATCTACCATGAGATGATTGTCCATCCACCAATGTTCACACATAATGCTCCAAAGAAAATTCTGATAATAGGAGGCGGAGATGGAGGGGCTGTTAGGGAAGTTCTCAAACATGATGTAGATGAAATTCATGTTGTGGAAATTGATGAAGAAGTTGTGAATTTGAGTAAAAAATATTTGAAAACACTATCCTCTTCGTATAATGACCCAAGAGTTTCTCTCCACATAGAAGATGGAATAAAATTCGTGAAAAGAGGAGAAAAATACGATGTAATAATAATAGATTCAACAGACCCCGTAAAGCATGCAACGGGATTATTTGAAAAAGAATTCTATCAGGATATAAAAAATTCCTTAAATCCCGATGGCATAATGGTTGAGCAGTGTGGAACACCGTTTTACCATATAGAAGAATTGAAGGGTGTTTTTTCAAAACTATCGTTAATTTTCAAATATGTGAAAATATATCTGGCATATATTCCAACTTATCCATCTGGAATGTGGGCATTTGTAATGGCGAGTGATTCGGAAATCAGGAGGAGGAGAAAATTAAATTTCAAAACGAAATATTACAATGACGAACTCTATTATTCAGCCATGGTTCTTCCAAACTTTGTAAATGAATACTGCAAAAATTAAAGCAAATAAAAATATAATCGGGTCAATTGAGAAATTATTATTTATATCAATCTCAGTCGTTGCAGAATCCTCCTTTCCCCAGAGATCCAGGATTTCACACTTTATTGTGTGAACTCCATCCCCCAAATAAAATTCATGAACTGGATCCTTTCCATGATAGACAATTTTTCCATCCACATATATACGATATTCTTTAATTTTTCCAATGCTCTGCGATAAATCAACCTTTATTTTATTTCCCTCCTTCTTAATTTTCATATATGCAATCAAATCCTCCTCATCACTCCAGTCGTAATTGAATACCTTTTCGAAATAATTTACTGCTTTTTTGCTTTTTATAATCAATGATACCTCCCTGTTCCTTGTTAGAGATGAAAGACAGAAATTTATGCTTCCAACAAAAATGGATGAATTCCCAATCAACAATTTCGCATGCAATTCTCTTATATTATGGTATTCTCCATCAAATCTCTTCATCGTGTAATTCTCTGTTTCTTCTTCTACAAGTATCCTGTTTGCTTTTCCATAAATTTTGCTGAGGGGATAATCTTTGATATAGAGAGATTCAACATCCACCCTGCTCTGTGAATTCACAAAATTATCAAAAGATTCAAGTGAGAAATCAGGTGCTATTACTGGCTCAATAATTGCACTTAAATTCATGCTTTTAAATTCTCTTTTCCTGATTTCAAGTGGGAGATTGAAATTTTCATCCACTTTTGAATATGAGCCATTGTATACCCATATATCTCCAGCATCTCTTGTATCTTCTCTGAATATCCTTTCCATATATTCGCCAAAATCCTTATTTTTCACTATTATCCCATACCCCCTGTTTCCACATGCCTGCAGTGTTTTCAAATCAAAGTTCTCGGTGGAAATTAAAACATCTTTCTCATCTCTTATTATGAATTTGCTGTGAACAAATGTATATCTGTTCTTCAATTTTCCTGAATTCACCATAAAATATATTTTTCCACCATGCAAGTAAATCCAATGGACTATATATTTTTCTTCGTTACTCATCCCGCCCACTGGATTTCCCTCTAAGAGAATGGATACATTTACTCCTTCTTTTAATTTTTTGACCAGCAATTCACCGAATTTTTCATCGCTCATCGTATATGACTCTATCATTATTCTCTTTCTTGCCTGAGTTAAAAATCTATAAACTTCATTTCTATCATCTGGATATGTGAATATTTCAATATCCGATTTGAAAGAGATACGATTAAAATTACTCTGCCCGATTCTGTGGTATGTTGTCCAATCAGAGGGTGAATCTGTATCAATTAAATTTTTTCTTCTCAATACATGCCCCTCGCTTATTTTCAGTGGTTCACCATTCCATCCAGATGAAAAGTTGCTATTTCCGTAAATAACTGCATCTATAATTTTTCCATTTTCTCTCAATATTACTTCATCCCCAGAATTTGCAAGAGCAAATGTCCCGTTAATTTTCAAATCCCCATAGGTGTAATCTGGGTAGAATCCCATAACATGGTAAAATTGAGTCCTGTTTTCAGCAATATATATCTTTTCCATACTTTTTAAAATTCCTCTCAATTCTAAATATCCTTCTAAATCTGTGATTTCGTAGGATGTTATATCTATATCCTTCTCGCTCGGATTTATAAGGCAAACATATTCCAATTTAACCCCAGAATATGGATAGGGAGAAACTTCGTAAATCAATATATTCCTTCTTTCATTAGAAATTGCATGAATGCCTGGCAACGAAAATAGGAGGATTAAAAGAATAATTAATGTTTTATTCTCCATTTTCTCTTCTTCTCTTCTAATCTCTCCTCGTATTTTCTCCCTAATTTGTATGCTATCTCCTCAAGTTCTCTCAGGTCGCTCACAAATTTTTTCTTGCTATCAGAATTAATATACTCCTCAAATTTCCTTATTTTTCTCAGGGTATCTATGGTATACCACCCCCCGGCAAATAGGAGTATTATCCCTAAAATCAAAAACCACCAGTTCCACTCACCAGCCCATGCTGTTAGATTTTCAAAATCCAATTCCTTGCCATATAGCCCGCTTCTTTGAAGGACATAGTAGCCACCCGTTATGGTAAGATACCCGCCAATACCGAATAGCACCAGACTTATGGGGAGTATAAATGCTCTCAATTTTTTCCAGGACATACGGGATTATACCCCTATGAGATAAATTATTTTCGTTTTCCTTTTTCATACCTTAATAACAAATTAGATTTATATTTATCCTCTATGCGGGGATAATGTTATTTGAGGGAAAATTTAAATTCCTATTTGATATTTATCCCTATGGAAGAAAAACCCTATGAAATTTTTGACCATACAGCAGATGTCGGTATAATTGTAAGGGGAAAGAGCATAGAAGAATTATTTGAGAAGGCAGCCTATGGAATGTTTGATATAATGGTTGATTTGGAAAATGTTTACCCAATGGGGAAATATAAGGTAAAATTATCTTCTCCAACTATAGAGGATTTACTTGTTGATTACCTATCAGAACTCCTTTATGCATTCTCCGTGGAATTTTTTGTTATGTGCGATTTTAATGTGAAGATTCGTGAAAGAGATAACGATTATGTTTTGCAGGGAATTGCCCTTGGTGAGCCTTATCAGAGAGAAAAGCATGGATTCAAAAATGAGATTAAGGCAGTCACTTACCATGAACTGGAAGTGAATATAAAAAAAGGTTTTGCAAAAGTTATTTTTGATATATGATTATTCAAATATTGGTCCCAGAATGTTTAATTTTCCATTTTTAAATTCAAATGCGAATTTTTCCATGCTGTGCTCGCATGTTCTCATCTTCTCCACCTGCATATAGCGAACCAATCTTCCACGGGACCTGTCAGTGCCAAGGTGGATAATCCCATCAACTAAGAATCCTTCATTTCCAAGGTAATTACTTCCACCACCCAATGGCTCTTCCATTATTATAAAGGAATAGAGATTATATCCCCTCAAAGTTCTCAGAAAGTAAAACATCTTCTGTCTCACATTTGTCAGATTTGGAATGAGAGAATATAGAGCCCCGAGTGAATCAAGAGTAAAGAATGAGAATTTATCACCCATCTCTTCCTTGAAATGGACAACCATTTTCTCAAGTAACACAAGGTAGTCAACGACCTCTTTTTCTTCCAATAGCATGTCCATTTCTCTTAAATCACTTATATCAGAGACCTGCAGATTTTTAGTTAATTTTATTCCAATGCTCTCCATATTTGCAAGATGGCTATCCACTGATTCCTCAAGGGTTGTGTAAAGACCAAACTCTCCACTCTTTGTAAGGTAATTGCTCATCACAGTGTAGGCAAAAGTAGTTTTCATTGAGCCTGGTGGTCCCACAAGTAGCACTATTTTCGGCTTTTTAACATCGCTTATGAATATCTTCTCCAATCCTTCAACTGAGTGGAATAGCATAAACCAATATATGCAGTTTCCCATTTAGTTTTTTCTCTTAAAAAACAGGCATGAAGTGCCCTGAAATTGACAACTCATAAATTTTAAATAGTGTGCGCCATTCACTCATTCAATGAAATGGGCTATAATCTCAATGATGCTTGTCCTCGCGATGGTAATGTCATCGTTATCGGTTATTGGAGAAGAGAATAATAAAAAAGGGGCATATCCAACAATAACAATATACACATCTGATGGGGTAAAGGAGAATATCACAGGAAAAGCATGGGGAGGTACAATATTCCCCTACATAGAGGGGAGAATTAAGAGTTTTGACTGGACAAAAAAAATAAAATACCTATTCTTTGATAAGTCTCTGAAGGGACTCAATCCCTATGGCCTGGATTTTGTTAGGGCAATGGAAAAGGCCACCTCAAAAGATTTTGATAATAATATATATCTTGTAATAAATAGGGCATTGAATGATACCGCAAAACTTGACTCTGATAATGATGGATATTCAAATCAGAAGGAACTGAATTCTGGATCTTATCCGGGCTTTGCTGATGACTATCCGGGCAAGAATACACAGAATAAAATTGAGGATTATGTTGGATATATAACAATCGGGGCAATAATTGGTGCAACATTCGTTCTTTATTTCATTTTCAATCGCGAGAAGGAGAAGAGTTAAAAATAAACCCACTTTTTCTTTATGTTTTTGAAATTGAATATTGTGAGAATAACCATGAGCACGGATGTAACAGATATTGCCATCAGTGTGAGAAATGATATTTCAATAGAGGAAATCATAAGTATTATGCCTGGAACCACGCTATAAATACTGAATTTCATGATTATCTCAGGGTCAAAAAGTAAACTTGTAACCCTATATCCAGCAAGATATGCAGTGACTGATAATAGATAGAAGGAATTCAGGTAAAACAGAAGGACAGAGGGTATTAAAGATATTATTGTATTTATGTTTATGAATATTATTATTGGAAATGAAATTATTGAAACTATGAGTATATGCGTTTTTATATGGGCATAAATCAACTCCCACCCATGGACGGGGAGAAGAGAAAAATATCTGTAATCGTCCATTATTGTGAGCCAGGAATATACAACGGTGGAAAATATTGAAAGCATTATGGACAGAGAGATCGGGTTATAAATATTTCTTGAAGATGCAAGATTGAGAATTCTCACAAATATAAAGAGTATAATCATGGGAAAGAAATAAGTGAGTATTGATTTGAGGATTATATTTCCGCGAACCACATCCTCCATATCCTTTGCAAAGATTATATCCTTGAAAATTTTTTTATATTTCCATAATTTATTTTTTAAACTCTTCTGCTCCTCATGAAATTCCTCTGGTGTGAGAATGTAAGCCACTGCGGTGAGGATAATTACAGCGATTATGGAATATATAAGCGATGGAAAATCTTTTTTTATCTGAAACTCCACTGTGGGAAATGATAATGGGAAAATAAAAGATATCAGAAGATAAGCAAGAATTAACATGATAAAAATATAGTAAAATAACTTTCTTCTGAAGTAAAGGGAGAAGGAAAAATAGGAGGAGGAATAGCCAATGAACAGGGAGAGAAGAAGTGAAACCATGAAAAATGAAATCTGTAAAATTTTAAGAGATGAAAGAGGTATTGCTAAACAAAGCCCCACAAATGTTGGTATCAGGAATAGGAGTGTATAATAAATAGCATCTCTCATAAATGCATAAAAATAATTTCTCTTGTTGGTGATTGGGAGAATTGATGATGTATTCACAAGTTTAAATTTCTCAAAACTTCTTCCAAGAAATTCAAATGAACCCACTCCAAATCCGTATATGAATGTGCTTATCATCACAATTTTTATAAATGTTCTATAAGGGAAAATCTCTAAAACATCATTGATAAATAGCCCGCCTACAAATGTAAAGAATATAATATAGAGGGGGAATATGAAAAAAGAGTATTTTCTTGCAATTGAAAGATGCTTTCTATACTCTTCAATAATATAATATTTAAGCATATCCAACTTCCCTCAGAAATATCTGTTCAAGATTTTTCATATCTTTCACAATTTTAACAATTTTTCCATCCACTATTATTCCCACTCTGGTGCATAATTTTCCTGCAATCTCAAGAATATGCGTTGCCATAAAAATAGTATTTCCATCATTAACAAATTTTTCTATAATTTCTCTGATTTTTCTCTGGTATATTGGGTCAAGATTTATAAATGGCTCATCTAAAAATAAAATTTTTGGTTCATGCATTAACGATGCTGCAAACATCAATCTCTGCTTTGTTCCCTTTGATAAATTCTTGCATACAACATTTCTGTAATTCTCAAGGTCAAACTCCTTTATCATCTTTTCCACTTTTTCCCTGTTAACTTTTCTAACTTCCGATACAAAATACAGGTATTCTTCAAGAGTTAGATAATTGGGAACACTTTCACTCTCTGGAACTATTCCCACAATTTTTTTCACTCCTATTGGGTTCTTTATTGGATTTATTTTATAGACCTTTACAAATCCCCTCGCCCTTGTCTGCCCCGTGAGAATCTTTATCAGTGTTGTTTTTCCAGCCCCATTTGGACCAAGCAATCCAAATATTTCTCCTTTTTCTACCTTTAAATTCAAATTTTTTATCACATGAAGATTTCCATACCACTTGTTTAGATTCTTAACCTCTATCATATTTTAACCCTCTTTCCAGATTTATCCCTCTTATATCTTCCCAGATCCCTCATTTTCTTCAATTCCTTCTCGCTGAAAACAGGTCCATCAACACAAACCCGATAACCGTTTATTGTGCAGGAATCGCATATTCCAATACCGCATTTCATCAATCTTTCAAGCGATGCCTGAATTCTCATATCTCTCCCAATTGCAATATCTACTATTTTTCTCAGCATTAATTCCGGACCGCAGGCATAGATTATACCATAATCTCTCATCTTAACTAATTTCAGAGTGAGCTCATGGGCAAACCCCCTGAATCCCTCCGAACCATCATCCGTTGCTATATGAACCCTCTTTTTCTCAAATCTATCTTTGAAAATCAGTTCATCCCTGCTCTTGGCGGCAATGATAACATCACAATCTTCAATTTCATCCACCAATGGTCCAAGAGTTGCAATCCCACTCCCACCACCCACCACAAGCGCTTTCCCATCTTCTATTTTAAACCCCCTTCCATAGGGACCACGAATCCATAATTTATCCCCCTTCTTCAATTCATGCATTTTTTCAGTACCGTACCCCACACGCTTTACAGTAAATCCCTTTTTCTCTCCAGTATAAGAGATACTCATTGGAAACTCATCAACTCCCGGAATCCATACCATGTAAAACTGCCCCGCCTTCGGATTAGAATCATCCCTGAAAAAGAATGTTTTAACACTTGGATTTTCAACCTTTATATCCTCAATTCTAACCACACGATACATATTATCTCACCTGTGCTAAGCCTATTAAATCTTCTATTTTATCGTATTTATTCTCCCTCATCCATCTCTCCATTTCATCCCTTATCTTTGATATGGCATCTATGCCCCGAAGATAAAGGGCAGTTCCTATTTCCAAAGAGGATGCTCCTGCCATTATGAATTCTATCGCATCCCTCCCGTAAGTTATTCCTCCACATCCTATTATCGGCTTATCTATCTCACGATAAACATCATAAACCATGCGAACTGCGATTGGTTTTATGCATTGCCCCGATATGCCACCATAAATATTGCTCAGCACTGGCATTTTTGCATCTATATCAATTGCCATTCCCTTGACTGTATTTATCAAAACTATTGCATCCGCATTCTCTGCTGCCTTTGCAATCTCAACTATATCTGTAACATTTGGTGTCAGTTTTGCCCATACGGGAATATGGACATTTCTCTTGACGCAATTTACAATTTCTTCCACTCTATTACTGTAAATTCCAATCTCCATACCGTAGCCCTCCGCATGGGGGCATGATAAATTCAACTCAATTGCATCTGCACCGTAATCTTCCATTTTTTTCGCAAGATAAACAAATTCATCAGCATCCTTTCCAAATATGCTTCCTATTATCGGCACATTTCCTCTTTTGGCAGTTTTTATTTCATCACCGTAATTTTCAATTCCTGGATTTGCAAGCCCTATTGCATTGAGCAATCCGCATGGAATTTCGTAAACAACTGGATTCTCGTATCCTTCTCTTCTCTCCTTTCCTATTGATTTTGTAACAATCCCTCCGGCTCCTAAACTGGCAATTCTAAGCATTGATTCTCCTGTTTCATCAAGTATTCCTGATGCGAGTATGAGGGGATTTCTGAATTTTATTCCCGAAACTTCTGTTTCAAGCATGATAAGATTATTTCCTTTCCCCTTATTAATTCTTTTCCTCTTCATGCCAGATGGGAGGGTCAGGTTTATATTCTTTAATGCGTTGAAGAATTATGAATCCTGCAGATAAGATAAGGGGAGAAAAGAGCGATATACTGAAGGGAAGGAAAATTGCCCTTGCAGTGACTGGAAGCATCGCATGCGTTGAAGATGTGAAGATTGCAAGAGAATTGATAAGGCACGGGGCAGAAGTTTATCCCTATATGACAGAGGAAGCAAAAAAATTCATAGGAGAGATATCTCTCCAGTTTGCTACAGGCAACGATGTTGTGAGTGAATTAACAGGAAGAGATGAGCATCTTGAAAATTTTGACCTCATTCTTGTTGCTCCTGCAACTGCGGATATTATTTCAAAATCTGCATGCGGTATTGCGGATGATGCTGTTAGCACGCTAATCCTTGCAAATCTTGAAAAATGTGTTTTTGTTCCAACTATGGAGCTGAGAATGTATCACAATCCGGTTTTCAGGGAGAATTTGGAGAAGATAAAAAAATACAGTGAGATAATAGAGAGAAATATTGAGGAAGGGAAGTTGAAGATACCGAATGAGGAAATAATTGCAGCGGAGGTCATGCACAGGATACGGGATGATTTAAAGGGAAAAAAGATACTTGTAATAGGAGGTGCAGGATACGAGAAAATTGATAATTTCAGAATCATAACAAATTTATCCACGGGAAAAACTGCAATTGACATAGCAAAATACTCCTATTACTTTGGAGGAAATGTAAAATTATTGCTTTCTCTTCATTCTTTTCCAGTTCCAGAATTTTTATATTATGAACATTTTGAAGGGGTTAATGAACTGCTCACGAATATTGAAAATTTCAAGGATTACGATGCCATAATAGTTCCTGCAGCACTTCCAGATTTCAGAACCGAGAAGAAAAGAGGAAAAATAAGTTATGAAGAATTCAAAAAAATTGAATGGAAAGAGAATCCAAAATTCTTAAAAGAATTGAGAAAAATGTATGATGGATTTCTTGTTGGCTTCAAACTAGAAAGTGGAATAAGTGAGGAGGAGTTGATAAAGAGAGCAAGGAAAAGAATGGAAGATTACCAACTTGACATGATTGTTGCAAATTTAATGGAAAATGTGAAAAACGATGAGAATGAAGTGATAATAATTATGGAAGATGAAATTGAAAAAGTGAAGGGAAAGAAGGAGAATATTGCAAGGAGAATTGTTGAGAGGGTTGTTGATGCAATATAGGGCATATTCCCCAGGCAACATAACTCTATTCTTCGCTCCCCGTGAAAATCACAGGCAATATGAGAGGAGAGGCTCCTTGGGGGTATCAATTGCCACGGCTCATGGTGCGGTAACAGAGGTGAAGGAGGGAGATGGGATTAAAGTATATATTAACGGGAGGAGGGGGAAAAATACAGTACAGGAGAGGGTTGCAAAACTATGGAATTTCAAAGGTGAGATAAGGACAGAATTGCAATTGCCCGTGTCGCAGGGTCTTGGAATGAGCGGGGCTGCAGCATTGAGTACGAGCATTGCCATAGCGGGGATGAGAGGAGATACATATCTTCAGGCTTTGAGAATTGCGCACAGGGCAGAGATTGAGATGAGAACAGGTCTTGGTGACATTGTTTCTCAATACTTTGGAGGATTTACAATAAGATTGAGAGAGGGAATCCCACCCTATGGGATTGTGGATAAATTAACAATAAAGGATATTTCATTTAAGATTCTTGTTCTCTCAAAGGAGATAAAAACCAGAGAAATTCTAAATTCTGAGAAAAGTAAAATGATTGGGGAAGAGGGTGAGTTGATTATGAGAAAATTTCTGCAGGAGAAAACACTGGAAAATTCGGTAAAATTAGGGAGAGATTTCTCCATAAAAACTGGAATTTTTTCCATGGAAATTTACGAATTTATGAAAAAATGTAAGAGTGCCACAGCATGCAATATTGGCAATTCTCTTGTTATTTTTGGAAATTGCCCAACTGAGAAGGGGAGAGTCATAGAAACCAAGATCGGAGAGCATGCAAAACTCCTGTGATTATTCTCATATCTGATTATATCATGAAATAATCTCTTCTAAGATTTTAAATAACTTAGCGGGAATTATTTTTTGTATGAAAACTCTATTAGTGATAATAAATTTAATAACGGCGGTTTTGTTTTTCACGCTCATATACTCCGCGGCAAGTATAGATATAAGTATGCCAAGTGAGAAAAGTATGTCCTACACTCTTGATGGTACAGATTTAATTGTAAATTTTCCAGTAAGCATAAAAAATAATGGAATTTATCCCATTGAAAATTTGAATATAGATGTAACTCTTCTAAACAATTCCAATAAGATTTTTGAGCATTCTTTTGCCATTAAGGAGATTGAATCATTCCACAGATTCGCCAGAATGTTCTCATTCAAAATAAATATTATAGAAGTCTATAAAAAACTTGGTAACTACTATATTTTCCATGGTGGAACTTTTAAGATGAATGTGAGCATACATGCCAGATACTGGATTTTGGCAGATTTCAATGCCTTTTATCATAGAGAAATTGAGTGGACTCCCCTAATCTATCATTGCCAGATTTATTATGATGAAATAAGTTTCAAGAATGGTGAGATTTTAGTCCCGTATTTTATAAGTAAATTGCCAGTGAATTTGAATGCAACTCTAAGAATAAAAATAATGGATAACAGGGGAATTTTTGCCTTTGGCAAGGATAAAATAGTGTTTGATAAGAAGGCATATATGAATATGAAAACAACTCGTAATTATGATTATTTACTCACAAACTCTGAAATGTGGACAATAAAATACGCTATAGATATGGATGGATTTGTAATTGAAAGGAGCATGAATTACAGTTGGATTGCTCCAATTTCCAATATAGGATTTTCGGAAGATAGAATCAATGAAAATCTGACCCTTTACCTGCAATTTAAAAACAATATGAATGATAATCTGAATTTAGAAATAGATGAGATTATAATTCACAATGGCAAATACACAAATAAAACAATAAACACAACAGTAAAGAGCGGTGAACTGACTAAGATTCCAATAATGAACATCAGCGATGGAGATTATCAAATTTATATCACAATAATTGAGAAGAATATGAATATGAAATACAACATAGAATACTCAATGGAGGGAGGGACATGAAGAAGGTGACTCTCCTCTGGGGCTATTTTCTCATATATATAATATTCCCCGCATTATTTCTTCATTTTGTTATGATGAAATATCCGAAGTTGATTTCTTCAACAACATCACTCATCACCATGTTGTATCTCTTCTCTCTCTTCGTATTTTCAATTCTGCAGATATATATAAAATGGAAGAGCATACCGACAGGGCTATCGGTGGTATCCACAATACTCTATCTAAATTTTATTTTCCCTGAGATAAAAATGAATTATATGGGGGCAAATATTGTAATTAATCTCCACGATTTTCTTCTTATAATTTACTCACTTCTGACATTGAAAATAATTTTATCAATATACTATGATATAAAAGAAAAACATTTATCTTCTATGAAGGAATATACCACTGATGAATGAGAGAGGAAGAATTGTGGAGGAACTTTTAAAAAGAGAAATTGTTGTTGAGCCATCCGTCGTAAATTACATTATTGAAAGAGGAGGATTGGATTTTCTGCCGAAATTCATAGAGAAGTATGGGAATCTTGATTATATAAGATTATCCCAAATAAAAAGTGAGAGAAATCTGGGAGAGGAGGAGAATTTCAAAATACTAATAGACTCAACAGAATATCCTATTGGAGAAGGGGAAGCAGATGATTTTCATCAGTTATTTCTTGATAGATTCAGGAGACTGTCAAGAATTATAAGAAGAAGAGTGCAGATGAAAGGCTATTCTGAGATATCCACCCTGAAAGATGGCAATGTAAAAACGATAGGTATGGTGAATGATGTAAGAGTTAATTCTTCAGGCTATGTTAGATTTCAAATTGAAGATACCACGGGAAGTGTTGATTGTGTATATCCCGATGGAAAACTTGTTTTGAATGATGAGGTAATAGGGGTTATCGGGAAATACAGCGGAGAGAAAAATAGAATATATGTGGAAGAGATTGTAAGACCCGGGGTATCAACTACTTCACGAGATAAAAGAATAAAGGAAGAAATAAGCGCTGCAATAATATCTGATATCCATATTGGGAGCAACAAATTTCTTCGTCACCGGTGGGAGAAATTTCTCAAGTGGCTCAAAAATGATGATGCAAAGAATATAAAATATCTTTTAATTGGGGGGGATTTGGTAGACGGCATTGGCATATATCCAAATCAGGAGAAGGAACTTGAAATCAGCGATATATACGAGCAATATGAATCATTATCAAGGTATCTTGAAGATATCCCCGACAGAATAAAAATAATTATGATCCCAGGAAACCATGACATGGTGAGGGTTGCAGAACCTCAGCCTGCGCTTCCAACAAAAATAAAGAATATATTTTCCTCAGATATAGTTTTTCTTAGCAATCCCGCATATTTTGTCCTCCATGGTTATAAGATTCTTATGTATCACGGTGGTAGTTTGAACAATTTTGTAGATTTAATACCAAATATGAGTTATGAGAGAGCAGGAGATATGATGAAACTGATGCTTGAAATGCGTCATTTATCTCCAGTATATGGTGCAAAGGTTCCTGTTGCCCCTCTCACAAGGGATTTCCTTGTAATTGATATTATTCCGGATGTGTTTATAACAGGGCATGTTCATTCTTTCACCCATGAAAAATACAGGGGCGTTCATCTAATTAACGCATCTACTTGGCAATCTCAGACAGACTATCAGAAAATGATGAACTTCAATCCAGTTCCCGGTAAGGTGGCAATACTTGACTTCCATAAAGATGCTGTTAGAATAAAAGAATTTTAAATATCACAAAATAATATTGTTTATATCTCTACAGGATGATTTATTCACAATCTCATAAGGATTTAAAAATCTTCT
>CAZVSZ010000021.1:0-14879 GCA_964630095.1 uncultured Thermoplasmata archaeon
ACCAGCGGGTTCCTTTAGCCCCTTTCTTAGGAAGAAAGCGGCTTTAGCTGGAAAGAATGAGACAAATTCTTTTTGGATGAACGAGCAACGATAGTTGCGAGCATGCCCTCTTTGGGGAGGGCTATGGTATTTTTCTTTCTAAACTCAAACTCGGTGTGTTTTAGGGTATACATAGAATGGAATTATCCAGCTGGATGTATCATGCACAATGTTTTAAGACACGGTGATATTTATATGGTTATTCCATAGTAGGGAATAATATGGAAAGATGGGTTAAAGAGTGGTTAGAAGAGCAGAGAGGAGAGAGAGGATTTGAAGTAAAAATAAAGAAGAGGAGGAAGAGTTCAGAATACATAGGAATACTTAGACCGAATGGATTAAAGGAGAAGGAAGGAGATGAGATAACAGTTCAGGAATATGGAAGTATTAAAAAGAGTGAGAAATGTTTGGGAGAAACACTATGTGGAATGGTTGCATCCACATTTTTCTATTGCAATCGTCTTATTAAAGCAGGTAAACTGAAAGGAGGATACAAAAACAGGTATAATTTGTATCTATATTTTGATCCACATTTAAGTGCTGATGAAGAAAATACGCTCTACAGGATTTATGATGAGGGAAAGTTGAATAAAGAAAAACTTGAAAAAATGCTCAGGAAAACAGGCAAGAATCTTATTATCTCCAATTTAGACCATAAACCAGAAAAAATATTTCATTTCTATAAGGAGAGAGGACATGTGGAGGAGGCTTTTGACATTTTCACATCTTTCCTCTCTCTATATGTCTATTGTAGAATACAGAATTTGCTGAAAAAAGCAGGATTACTCAATAAACTCCCTCCTTATGATTTACTGATTGAATATTCCAAAGTGTATATGATAAAGATAGATGGAAAAAAGATACTGAGTGAAGTCACCACAAGGGTGAAAGACATAGATAGTAAATTAGGATTGAATATATTCCCCAAATAATGGAAAGTTACAGTTTAAAAAGGGCTCATGGAAAGTATTATCTCCTATTTTGCATTAATCTCATATATGCAGACGGGCTTTGAAATTATGGACTATGATAAGAACTTAAAGGCACTTTGGAGCAAGAGGATGCTTGCGGGGATAGTTGATTTTGTGGTAACAACTGCAATAGCATTTTTAATTGTTTACTTTTTAATCGGCATAAACATAATAATTTTTTCAGTGTTGCAAGGTCCTGTATGGTTTTTATATTCAATAATCTTTGATATTATAAATGGCAAATCTGTAGGAAAATATATTTTTAGGATTAAGGCAGTGGCGTTTATTGGAAATTTAAAATGGGCACAGGCAATATTGAGGAATTTAACAAAGTTGAATTTTTTCATTGTTCTTGCAGATGCTGTTGTTGGGCTCAGCACAGAGGGAGACCCACGACAGAGGTATACAGAGAGGTTTATAGATACCTTGGTCATATCGGAAATGAGAGAGAGAAGAATAAAGAGATTTGAAGTTTTAGAAGACAAAAAAGAGAAGGAAGAATTAGAACTACCGAGGTGAATTCTGGATATGAATGCCCTTGTAATATATTTTAATTCAGATGATGAAATATGTGTGAATTATGCCAGAGAATTTGCGGACAGAATATATATTTTGAAAACCACAGAAAAAGAGATTGAGAAGGAATCTCTCTTAGAGTTCTCGGGAGATATATTGAAGGATGTTGAAAAATATAAAAATTTATTTGATATAATTGTTTTGAAGAAGAGGAAAAATTTCAAAACAAGAAGATTTGAATTTGGTAACCTGATAAAAAAATTGGAGAAATATAGATTACTCGTAATTGAATAGTTTGTTAATAATCTCCTCTTTTAACTTTAGAAGTTGTAATCGTCTTTTTTCAATCTCCCTAATTTCTCTCTCTATTTTCTCCAAGGATTCGCCTACATCGTGTCCCCTGATATATTCTTCCATCTCCTCATCGTTCTCAATATCATCCAGATCATATTCTCTGATTTCAAATAACCCTGGACCAATATCAATAAATAAAGAAAATTTTTTTATCATTTCATATATTTTTCTTGGTGGCCCACGGTCGCTCCTTTCCTCACCTCTGCACCTCACTATGCTCATTTTCTCAAGGACATCCAAGTGTTTCATTATTGCCTGCTGTGATAATTGCAGTTCTTTTGCCATTCTGAGTGCATACTGTCTCCCTTCTGCAAGTTTTCTCAGTATTTTTCTTCTCGTATGGTTTTCCACTGCCGCCAATAGAATATCTATTTCATCCATTTTATTCAATCCTTATTTTCTTTCCCTTCTTCTCCTTTGGTACCTCCCTCTCAAGCACAATGTCCAGAATTCCATTCTTGTATGTGGCACTTACCTTATCCGGTTTTACCCTGCATGGGAGTTTTACCTCTTTGTAATATTTTCTCTCTGGAGTATCTACCTTTATTATTAAAGTGCTCTCATCCTCATCTAAACTCAGGTCAATATCCTCCTTGTTAACCCCAGGCAGTTCCGCTGTCACACTTATATTCTTGTCTCCTTCCATAACATCAATTAGTGGCTCTCTGTATTCTTCCATTTCTTCTTTTAATCCAAACCTCTTTGGAATATTTCCAAATTCCTCAATTTTTGGTTTTCCATCTGGACCCACTCGCATGCTGAACCCGTAGACATAGGGCCCACGAATTTCACCCTGTCCCTGGAAATTCCGGAGCATCCTGTTCATCCATTCTTCCATCCTCCTTACCTCGCTCTCTATATCAAAATCAAAGAAATTGTCAAAGAAATCCCGCTCCCAGTCGTCTTCTTCATCCCTTCTTTTTTTTCTCCATACCATTTTTATCACCTCCAGTTATCAACCTTTAGTTCACAACTTCATGTCATGAAGACATCATATTTAAAGTTTTTGGAGAAAATTTAAATACTCCGATGCAATAATTATAATTGCGAAAAGGAAACCCATCCCTTCTGGCATACCTCTTTTATTTTTTTAATTGCATGCAAATGCAAGTTATAAATAGATGAATGAAATAACCCATTGATGAACCCGTTATTTGGTTTTGCGATGATACTATCTGCAATAACGATAATTCTTACTCTCCCAAGAATAAAAATTAATATTGCAATTGCTATATTTGCTGGCGCTATTTTTCTCATTCTTACTCTTGGGGCAAACATTGAAAATTTGTTTATGGATATTTGCTCATGGCACGATTTCTGGAGAATAATATTTATCGTATTTCTTTCTTTGCTCATAGTTGCACTTATGGAAAAACTGGATTATCTTAAAATGATGGTTGATTCAGTAAAAAAACTCTCAAGATCCCTCGGATTATCCATGATTTCAATATCTGCATTTGTGGGTCTTTTACCCATGCCCGGGGGTGCTTATGTATCTGCAAGACTCGTTGATCCAATGACAAAAGAAATGAAACTCACACCCGTTGAGGCGACCACACTCAATTACTGGTTTCGTCATCTATGGGAATACTGGTGGCCACTTTACACGGGAGTTATAGTTGCACCCTCAATATTTAATGTAACAATTCAGAATTTTATAATCCACATGTGGTTTCTTACTGTTCTTGCTGTTATCGGAGGTTTCATATTCATCTACTATCCAATTTTCAGAAAGAAAAATGTGAGAAAGGAAAAGGGGGAGAAAAAAGGAAAAAATTTTGTTCTTCTTCTTTACTCCTCATGGCCTGTTCTCGCAGTTATGATTTTTACTCTTGCACTTGGAATAGACTTATTTTTCTCTCTTCTTTCTGTGGATATTTTCCTCATTCTCCTACTTCTTTTTAAGAAAAATTTGGGGAGCATTAAATACAGTTTCAGATTTGCAACAAACCCAACATTTTTAGGTGTGACAGCAGCCGCAGTATTTATGAAGTTTGCAGTTCTTGAAACAAATTCAATGACTTACACATATCAATTTTTCAATTCATTTGGTATTCCTCCATTCGTGGTTATAATGATTCTCCCGTATCTTGCAGGTCTTATGACGGGTGTTACAGTTGCTTATGTTGCCGCAACATTTCCCCTACTTCTCGCATATCCAATGACATTCCCTGCAATTGCCCTTGCCTACGCATCAGGATATGGGGGGCATCTAACTTCGCCCGTACATCTCTGCCTTGTTCTATCCGCAAAACATTTCGGAGCAGATATTTTTGCAGTGATAAAAAGAGTTGCACCGCCTGTTATTTTTGTTCTTGGAATCACTCTTCTAATTTACTTCTTGTTAGGATAATCCGAATTTTATAGTGCTCCGGCCGGGATTTGAACCCGGGTCGCTGGCTCGAAAGGCCGGTATCCTTGGCCGGGCTAGACTACCGGAGCAAGCACGGGGGCATAAAGCCCTCAACATATAAAATTTTTCATGTTATTCTCCTGATATCACACCGAGGTTATAAATATATATGAAATTGACATACTTAACAATAATGAAGCAGGAGGAGAAAAAGAAAACTTAAGGGACTTGCAAATATAGAGAAGAGGCATGCAGAATTCTGGAAAGAATATCTAAAAAAGAGAGGGATAAAAACAAAAGAAATTAAATGTGGAAAAATAAGAAAATTTGCAATATGGGTCACCAGAAAAATATTGGGTGCAGGTATAACGGTATCCTTATCAGAAATGGGAGAGTCATCTGCCATATCATCTTATTATGATTTTTATAAAAATGGGGATCTTGATGATAATGAGAGAAAAAAATTGAAACTGGTAATTCTTGATGAACTTGAGCATGAGAAATTCTTTGTAAAAGAGAAAAAGATTCTCCATACCGAGAATATAAGGGATATGGTCCTTGGGATGAATGATGGGCTTGTGGAGATATTGGGCGCAGTGACGGGATTATCTGCCGTTTATTTCAACAAGCCACTACTCGTGGGTTTGAGTGGTCTTATTGTGGGTGTTGCAGGTGCCCTGTCCATGGGTATAGGTGCCTATGTATCAGTTCGCTCCCAGAGGCAGGTCAATGAGGGGATTAGAAAAAGATTGAGAATAATATTCTCCATTTCAAAGAACAGGCTCAGGGGAGAAATCAGGGAGAGAGTGGTAAATCTTGGGATATCTGAAGATGTTGCAGGGCAACTCATAGATAATCTGGTTGAAGATAAGAATGCCATAGATAACCTGATTCCGAGAGAGGAGACAAGTGAGGGGAGGGCTGCAATTTATACGGGTTTGGCATACATCGCCGGGGTATTTTTCCCTGTAATTCCGTACTTTTTCTCTCCCAACACAGCCATAGCATTACCACTATCAATTCTTTTTGCTGGAATAGCCCTCTCAATAGTTTCTGCGGTGATATCTGTAATCTCTGGTATTTCAGTAAGAAGAAAGGTTCTGGAAATGATTGTTCTTGGACTGGGTGCTGCATCTCTATCCTATATGTTTGGTACATTTATAAACATGTTATTCGGTGCCACATTCTAAAATCAGAAAAATTTAAGAACCCACCCCATATTTTCTTCCTATGGATGTCTTCCTTGATATGACTGGTACAATAACGGATATGGAAAGTGAAAATTATGCACTCTACAAATTGGCAGAATCAATAAAAATAAGATTTTCAATAGAATTGCCCACGGAAAATATTCTTGTGAGAATTGAAGATTACAGGAAACCATATATGGAGAAAAGAGATGTTGAATACATACCTGTGAGAAATCTTATTGTTGAGGGAACAAGAAAAATTGTTGGAAATTTAAGCAAAGAGGATGAAGAATGGTTATCTAAGCAATATGTGGATATTCATGCAAAATATGTTAAACTTCAAAAAAATTCCGTTGAAGGATTGAGAAAAATAAGAAATATTGCAGAGCACATGGGCATGATAACGGATGCAGACCGCCCATACACGGAGGGAGTTCTCAAAGCCCTCCACATATCACAATTTTTTGATAGTGTCATTACCGCTGAAGATGTGGGTGTTGGAAAGCCAAATCCAAGAATATTTGAGGAAGCCATCAGAAAAACTTCAGGAAAAATCAAAATTTATATAGGGGATTCTGAAAAGAGAGATATGAGAGGAGCAAAGGGGGTTGGAATGATTGCGGTAAAAATAGGTAAAAACACGAAATATGGGGATTTTTTTGCGCCTGACCTTTTTGAAGCAGCAAAAATCATTGAAAATAGGATAATTAATCCTCCTCCGTAATGTGTTCTACAACCTTTCTTCCTCTTTCTGTAATTCTCAAAATTATAATTTTATTTATTAACCCGAGAGAATCCAGTTTATCAACAATTTCCTTAAATTCATTTGGTTGAAAATGATGCTTTGCCAAAATTTCGTTTACATTTGCACCCTGATGCACAAGCATAAGGATCATCCTCTCCGCTCTTGTCAATCTGGAAATGACATTTCCCATAATGTATTCTTCCATCATGAGATTTATGAGTTGCCAGAAAAAATCCCTTTTTAGGGGTGGTATGAGAACTTCTATATCTTTTTTCAAATCCCCCGCGCCATACTGTATGTAAATCGTTGAAACCGTGTTAAAACCCATTTTTCTTCGTAATCTATCAAATTTAATCACCGATTCAATTGGGATATTTATTCTTGTTTTGCCGTTGAATATTATGCTTTTTCCATCGGTGTCAATAACTCCCCTCTCCCAGTTTCCTCCTGTAAGATACATCACCCCAAGATTTTTTATGAGGGAAACGAGTATTCTCTTTTTTATTTCTCTTATATCTCCCTCATCCCCAGAGAGCAGCGTGTAAACCTTCTCCTTTTTTATTATGTTTATGTATTCTATTAAAAGTGTGGCACGCCCCTCTCTCACCGGGGGAAGAGTAATTCTCTTATCAATGCTCATAACAGATACGAGGGGGATAATAACACTTTTCTCCCCCATGATTCTTATGTTTTTTCCATTTATCATGCAAACCCCCCTCTCCCACGGCTTATCTGTGTAAAAAAGAAAATTTCTTCCGTATGGATGTATGAACTCCACATTGAAATTTAACATTTTAACCCTTCAGGTCAACAATGACCTCATAATTTTCACCAACACGGATGTCTTTAACAGTAGCATCATCTCTTCCCTTGAGGCACTCAGTGAATTTGTTCATTTCGTCTATGCTTTCAAATACAAATCTGAGAACCACATTTTTATCCTTCAAATTATCAAGAATTTCCATTGCTTTCTGAGCGGTTAAAAAGGTATTTGATTCTACTTCCGTGGCCTTCTTGTACATTATTTTGTTAATTTTCTCTTCAATTTCCCTCAACCCAAATGGTTTTAGCACATAGTCATCCGCTCCGCCTTTTAGTGTTTGAATTGCGTTATTTATATCATCAGATCCTGTTATTATTATCACCGGTACATTTTTATTCAAATCTCTTATGTTTTTAAGAAGATCCACTCCACTTATATCTGGTAACATCAAATCCAGTAAAATGGCATCTATGTATTTCTTTTCAGTGAGCAGTTTCATAGCCTCCTTGCCCGTGTGTGCCACATATACCTGAAAACCACGGAGAGTGAAATACGAATCAAGTATCTTGGTAAGTTCCTTGTTGTCATCCACTACCAATAAGCCTATTTTTCCATCCATAAATCATCAACACTTTCAAAAATATTTATACCTTTTTGCTCTGTTTTCATCACTGATAATTAAAAATTTAAATAATGTTTCTCATGCATTACTGTGAGGTATCTCCATATATTTGACCCATGGAACTTTCCGCTCTGTACATGTCCAAGAAAGTATTCAATAGACCCATATACTGGATGTGATAAGAGATGTATTTACTGTTACATTACATCTTACATAAAAGATGCATGGAGGGTCCGCCCAAAGAGGGATTTTTTAAAGTATATTGAGAGAGATTTGAAAAATGCAAAGGTAATGCCTGTTTCAATGAGCAACTCATCTGACCCCTATCCTGATATGGAGAAGGAGAAAAAAATCACACGGGGAACATTGAACCTTCTGAAGAAATATGGATTTCCCGTGCTAATTCTGACAAAATCGGATCTTGTGGTTCGTGATAGAGATATCTTTGATGATATGCGTTCTGTAATTTCAATCACCATAACAACAATTGACGAGAATCTCGCAAAGAAACTGGAGCCAATGAGTCCATCAGTGGAGAGGAGATTAAGGGCAATTGAAAAATTGAGGGAGAGAGAGATAAAAGTTGCTGTTCGCGTGGACCCAATAATCCCGGGGATAAATGATAATTTGAAGAAAATAGAAGATTTGGTAGGAGAACTTGCAAATTTGGGGGTAAATCAGATAATATCATCAACATATAAGGCGAAGTTAGACAATTTTCGCCGTGTTTCTGGAGTTTTCAAAGATAAATATGAATATCTCCATAAAATCTATTTTGAGAAGAATGAGATGGTTCGGGGCATACGATATGCTCCCCGGGAACTGAGATTCCAGATATTGAATTCTGTGAGGAAAATAGCAGATAAATATCATATCCCCTTCTCTGTGTGCCGCGAAGGTCTGAATTTGAATTCAGCAAAGACATGTGATGCCAGTCATCATCTTTTTGGGTAATCCCTTCTCAACTGTTATTAATCAAATTCTTCAGTTCTTTTCTAAAACTTTTTACTTTTCCTTTATACAATTCATGGATTTGCTGCGGGTGTTTTTGCTGCAAAGTGTGCACCCAATTTTGTTTTTTCACAAAGACCACAAAAAGTTTGTGGTATTTAGATATCTCAATAACGCCTCTGTACTTCACTGTGTCTCCATCGGTATTTTTTATAATTCCCAAAAGGTCTCCTCTCTCAAAAATGAGGAAAGTATCAAATTTCAACATACAGAATACCTTCTCTTCCAATGGGCATCTCCGATATAATCTCACCGGATGGCGATACAGCCATTGCTCCACCGAAACAGTCATCATCCAGTTCCTTATTACCAAGATAATTCACCATAAAGGTGGTAACTTTCATCAGTTTGACGCGCTTAATATATTCATATTTTTCTTTATCCCATTTTTCTTGAGAGTAAGATCCATCTTCAAAACTTCGCGCAAAAGGGAATAAAAGCCAGTCTGGGTGCAGCATTCTAATTTTAAAGCATAACTCATCACTAAAAAGATCGCCGCAAATCAGAAAGGCAAAGGATCCAAAAGAGTTATCTGCCTTTTTAACATCGTTGCCCTGGCAATAAATTCTCTCATCTGCATTTTTTCCGTGCCATCCTGGGGTTATCCGCCGATATTTTATCACAATTCCCTGTTCCGGAGTGATAAGAATAGCAGAATCATAAAGTTTATTTTTCTCCCTCTCTAAAAGACCTATGGCAATCTGTATATTCCTCCCTGTTGCGATTTCAGTTAATTTATTCGTAAATTTCCCCGGTATCTCTACACCAAGTGGAAGGTCGTGAGAAAAGTTATCATTATTGATAAGACCTGTTATGGCTGCTTCTGGGAAAAGAACCAGATTCACATCATTGTCTGCGCATTTATGGATAGCATCCACAATATTTGCAATATTCATGTTTATATTGCCTGTTACACGATTTACCACAAGCGCAACTTTCATAATCTCACCTCATATTCTCTCCTTCCATTTATTTCTCTTTTTTTACCTGCTTCATAATCTCCTTTGCGAGTTTTTCGCCGAATCCTGGTATGCGAGTCAAATCCTCAATTCTCGCTTTTCTTATTTTATCAATTGAATCATAGCCGGAATCAAACAATCTCCTTGCACGAACTCTCCCTATGCCGCGGATGCTCACTATTGGCAACAATTCTTCTCTCACTCCATATTTCACCCGCAATCTCATTCTTTCAACATTCCTGTAATGCCTGTATCTCAAAATTTTGCCAATTTCGGAGAATGCATACAGAAGCCAGTCTCCAATCTCCACAATTGAGTGAAGGTCTCCTGGACCAATATCGTATCTTCTCACAATTTCATCCTGTGAAATTTCGTTCATCCAATCCTGAATAATCAGGGATGTTTTTATTGCCCCGTAATAAATTGATGAATCAACATCAAACTCTCCAATTGCAAATTCATGGAGCATTGCTACGGAGAATAAATTCTCTAATTCGCTCTGCTTTGCCCTTATTATACGCATATCGGGAGTGCAGCAAATTGTGTGAAGAATACAGAGTTCATCAAAATCCTGAGAATAGCATTTTTTGAAGTATAAAGCTGTGTATGGATCAATATACAAATCAGATACCCTCTTTCCCAGTCTTGTAGCATGTAGATATTTTCTCCTTTCTATGAATTCATTTTCTTCAAGAAAATCTATTATCATCCCTATTTTATTTTCAAGATATTCCACGGGCATTTTGAACCCATAGAATGTTTTTTTGAAAAAATTCATAATATCTTCCTCGCTGTTGGCTATTTCGCTTGCAATCAATGCAAGAACATGAATTCTCAGAGCACTCTCATTTGATAGTTTTGACTCTATTTTCTCAATATCTCCATGAATGTACATTTCCATATATTCCCTTGCTTTCATTTCACTTCTCGCATAAATTATACCCTCTCCGTAATTATCGTATTTTGGTCTGCCTGCCCTGCCAAGCATCTGCTTTACCTCCATAACCGGGATTGGAACGCTTGCAAAACCATCGTATCTTGTTACATCCCTAACAATTACCGTTCTTGAGGGGAGATTGATCCCGGCAGCTAGGGTTGGAGTTGCAACAATAACTTTTAGTAATCTTTTTTTGAAAGAATCCTCCACAATTTTTCTCTGTTTGTTGCTCAATCCAGCATGATGAAATGATACCCCATGGGATATCAATTTTGCAATTCTCTCCCCGTATATTGTGTATTCCTCATCCATGACTTGAGATGCTATATCTTTCAATTTTTCTCTCTCTTCATCGCTCAAATTTCTGTAAATTCTTCTCTGAAGTTTCATGGCAAGGGATTCTGCCGATTTTCTCCTGTTCACAAAAATCAATACCTGCCCACCCGTGTTTATGCTTCTCTCCACTAAATTTCCAATCCCAAGAGAATCATGCTTTATTTTCTCAAATTCAGAATCTTCATAAAGCAATAGGTCATCATAATAAACCCCGTTTTTGAGAGGCACAGGTCTGAATTCGCTGTATATTAAATCACCATTCAGCCATGATGCAATTTCCTCTGCATTTTTTATTGTTGCGGATAATGCAATTATCTGAGATTCATCATTTAACTCCCTCAATTTTGTTATAACCATCTCAAGAGTCGGACCTCGGGACTCCTCGCCAAGTAGATGGACTTCATCCACAACTATAACCCCCAGTTCGTAGGCATAGGCAATATCGTGACGGAGAATTGAATCCATCTTCTCACTTGTAGCCACAACCACATCGTAATATTTGAGATAACCAGCAGGGGAATCGTAATCGCCCATGCTCAAAGCAACCTTCATCCCGAATTTTTCAAATTTTTTCAAATCATCGTATTTTTCCATTGCGAGAGCGCGGAGAGGAACAATGTAAACACTCTTCAACCCCTTCTTGAAAGCCCTCAAAATTGCAAGATATGCAATCAGACTCTTTCCGCTTGCAGTTGGAATTGATACAACAACATTTTTTGAGTTGAATATTTTTTCTATTGCCTCTTCCTGTGGGGGATAGAGGTATTTTATTCCCTCCTCTCTGAAAACATCTAAAATCTCGCTTTCCAGTGGAACATCTTCAAGGTTCACAGCCCTGTATTGAATTATGAGTTTAATATTTTCCCCCGTTTCTGTTGCTCTTGGCTCCTACCACCAAACTTATATCTCCTCCTCTATATTTTAATGTTCCTTTTGATTATCCAGATTTGTTTGAAAGTTATTCTGCATACTTGAATAAAATGAGAAAAGTTGCAAGAGAATTAAAGAGGGTTGTTGCTGAGGGTAGAATAGTATGTATAGTTTGTGATGACACCCTTATTGAGGGGAAGAAGTATCCCGTGGTTGCGGATTTAACGAAAATATACATTGAAGAAGGTTTTATTCTTTCTGTTGCTTTTAAGACCCCTTGCGAAAGCGAGAGGATACAAAAAGGTTTGTCTGATAAAGAAAAGATGGAAGGAATAGGGATACTCTTCTCAGGAAGGGCAATGAGTTTTAAGGGGAAAAAATTTAATTCCTTTGGGAAGATATCCCTTTTATGAAGAAGATAAAGGTGAAGAACATAAGGAATTTGATTACAAAAGAGGCATCTGTTGTTGATGAGAATGATTCTTTGCTGAAAGTGGCAGAAAAGATTATTGAGGACCCAAAGACACGGGCAGTTTATGTTGCGAACAATGAGAAAAAACTTGTTGGAATAATTCCCGTGATTGAATTAGTTCAGTATCTTTACTATGAATATATCCCTCAGGATTATCTTCTATATCGTTTTCCATTGATTCTGAGTGGTGAGCCGAAAGCTACGGAAATAATGATCCCACCAGTGTATGTGAAAGATGATGATACACTTGAAGTTGCATTCAAAAAAATGTTTAAAAATAATTTGAAAGAGTTACCGGTGGTGGATGAAGATATGCATGTCATTGGTGATTTGAACATCCTTGAATTAATAGAGGCATGGATAGAGGTAAATAAGCATGCTCATTGAACTTGCACTGGCACTAATTCTTGCAAAGGTGATGGACGAAATATTCATAAGAAAAAGACAGCCTCCCGTTATTGGTGAGATTCTGATAGGCATCCTTTTTTCTCTCACAGCATTCTTTCTTCCTCCAAGCGTCCACTTTGTGAATTATGAATTTTCTCTAAATTTAGATATTCATCACCCCGCCTTTGATTTTTTTGCAGATATGGGGATATTATTCCTTCTCTTTCTCTCAGGAATGGAGACAAATCTTGAGGATTTTAAAAAAAGCGGCAAAAGCGCCATGCTAACAGGAGCATTTGGAGTTTTTCTCACATTCATACTTGGGTTTCTCTTTGCTCTCTATTTTTTGGATTTTGATTTAAAATCGGGGATGGTATTTGGAACCATATATACTGCCACAAGTGTTGGAGTTACTGCAAGAACTATGATGGATATGGGGATTTTGAATACCCGTGTTGGAAATACAATTTTAGCAGCAGCCGTAGTGGATGATGTTTTTGGAATAATTCTTGTGACAGTAGTGCTAAGTAGCGGTGAAATTATAGAGGTGACTATTGGCATAACTTTATTCTTCCTTGCACTCTATGCTCTCTCAAAATATAAAACAATTGAAAAAATAATGGGACATGCTGATAATTTTCTCCACACACCATTTGGAATTGTGAGTATTGCTGTTGGAACTATGCTCCTGTTTGCATATTTTGCGCAGTTATCCAAGATAGCACCCATTACGGGAGCATACTTTGCAGGTTTGCTAATAGGACAATCGCACCAGTCAAGAAAAATAATAAATCCTCTTCGTGCCATAGCCTATGGGATATTCATTCCAGTATTCTTTGTGAAGGTGGGCATTCTTGTTGATTTTAATTTGATATCATCATTCAACCCTCTTCTTCTCGGTGTAATCCCGTTGGTTTTCATGGGAAAAATAATTGGATGCGGAGCAGGAGCAAAATTGAGTGGGATGAACTGGAAAGAATCTCTTCGGGTGGGCGTTGGCATGACACCAGAAATGGAGGTTGCATTGGTTATCGCAACACTATCTTATTCCTCCGGGATTTTTGGAGTGGCTATGGGAACAGCAGTTGTAACTACCACGATAATATATGTTGTGATATCTTCAATAGTTACACCAATCACGCTTAAAAAAATGTATGAGAAGAAAAAATAGTTAGAGTTCAAAACTCTCCCCGGGATTCAACACTACTAATTTAATTCCATTACTTTCCAGTTCTCCACGCATCTCCTCTGGATTCTGCTTTATTGGCTCCCATGTATTGTAGTGCATTGGTATTACGAATTTTGGTTTGAGCCACTTTGCAGCAATAACTGCCTGCTTCGGGTCCATGGTAAATAAGCCACCAATTGGCAGAAGTGCCACATCTAACTTGTAAATTTCACCAATTATTTTCATATCCCCAAATAATCCCGTATCTCCAGCATGATAAACTTTCTTACCATCCATTTCAATGATGAATCCCGCTGGTAATCCACCACAATGTGTGAAGTTGCTCTCTGTGATACCTGCTGAATGCAGAGCGGGAACCATTGTTATTTTTACCCCTTTATAATCAATTGTCCCACCGAAGTTCATGCCCATGGCATTTGCCCCCTTTGAAGATATATATTCTGCCAGTTCATATATTGCAATGACAGGAACATTTTTCCTCTTTGATATGAATACTGCATCCCCTAAATGGTCTCCATGTCCATGGGTAACTGCTATAACATCACAATCAATATCATCTGGCTTTACTGGCGATTTATCGTTTCCTGTGATGAAGGGGTCTATGAGAACCCTCTTCCTCCCTTCAAGTAGGAATGCCGAATGTCCAAGGTATATTATTTTCATTTTTACCACCGATATAGGAATATAGCCAAAGAATTTAAAATTTTTCTTTCTCTCCCTCTCCATTATCCCCCCTATGAGGGGTGTGGATGAATCACGCATATATAAAAATATTAACAAAAATTTTTTATATGTCTTATGCAATATCCATTGGGTGATATAAAATGGCAGAAAATTATCCAACAGCAGCCTATCTGCTTTTGCTGATAGGAGGAATACTCGAACTGATCGGCATAATCCCATATATAGCATTTGTGGGATTTGTCGGCGGAGGACTATTTTTTATAGGTTCTATGGCTGGCGCAGTAGGTATGGCTATATTGGCAGTGTGTCTTATATGGTTCCTAATATGGACCATACTGCAGATAGTGGCTGCAATGTGGGTTAAGAAAGGAGACAGAGAATCGGTGCACAAGGGAGCAGTTTGGGGATTAATTGCCTCCATACTTGGAGGGTTTAATATAATATCCCTGATAGGAGCAATACTGGCATTTACATGGAAGCC
>CAZVSZ010000022.1:0-14778 GCA_964630095.1 uncultured Thermoplasmata archaeon
TCCCATGACTCCTTTAACTGCTTTGGGACATATCTCTGATGATACCATTTACGCAGTCTTTTATTGATAAAGGAATTCATCGGTATATAAGGGGTGTTTGCCAATGAAAACACAGGACACTTATGCTGATAGAATATGGAACATAAAACAAATCAATTTGAAAAGAACCTTTCATACAAAGGATAAATCATGAGATAATTTCATCTCAAGAGTGTTTGGGATATTTAATGAAGAAAGCATATTTATTAGCGAGATGAAATGCGAGCCCGCATATAACAACTATTTATACCTGTAGATGAACAGTCCTGAACAGATTAATGATCATAAAGATAAGCAGATATCTTCATTTAATTGATTTCTTGAGATATCTAAAAATCCGCAATTATATGATATCAGGGTTCAAAACAGGAAGTCTTATGTAAAGGTTAAAGGGACAATACTGATATGGGCAAGTGTTGATAAGGAAAAGAAAAGAGAAATAATGAGAGATTTACCTTCTTTTTCGTCCTCTTTATTTATTTCTGCGATTCCAGATAAGTGGGAAATTTTTTGGGGGACTACACACACTCTAAAAAGGATACGAAATACTTATAAGAGGGTATATCATTCATTATACAATGGATGCTACTGAATGGTGTAAAATGGGGAATGAATACTATAAGCAGGGAAAATATGAAGAAGCATTGGATTGTTATGATAGAGCATTGAATCTAAATCCCAATTATATTATGGCTTGGAACAATAAAGGGCTGGCTCTTGACGAATTGGGGAGATACAAGGATGCAATAGATTGTTATGATAGAGTTCTGGAGTTAAATCCAAATAATATTTCTGCAAAAATAAATAAGGGAGTGTCCCTTTACAAGATGGAAAGATATGAAGAATCCATAGAATGTTATAATAAGGCAATTCAACAAAATCCAAGTGATATGGATGCATGGGTTAATAAGGGAAATTCCCTTTATAAGTTGGGGAGATACAACGAGGCAATAGAATGTTATAATAATGCTCTTAACCTAAAACCAAATTATATTGAGGCTTTGTATAACAAGGGAAATGTTCTTTGCAAATTGAAAAGGTATAAGGATGCAATAGAACTCTATAATAATATTTTAAAATTGAATTCAAATTTTGAAGAGGCGAAAGATGCGATTAAAAGGTGTGAGGAGAAAATAAAAGAAGGTGAGAGAGACTCTGTAACATATTACAATATGGGAATAAAATTTTATCTTGAAGGGAAATATAATGAATCTATTAAGTATTTTTCTTTATCCCATAAATTAAATCCCAAATTTAGAGAAGCAAAAGATTATTTGATAAAGGCAAAATGGATGAAAATATCTAAGGAATTAAAATTAAAGGGAATAGAAGTCCCACAGATGCCCGAGGATTACAACGAATTTATGAATCAAATAAAAAATTTAAAGGAGGAGATGAGAGAATACAATAGAATTAAGGAAGAGTGGAAGAATTTGTCCTCAAAATTGAGAGATTTGGGAGTGAAAGTTCCCATAATGCCTGAGAGATATAATGAACTCAAAGAAGGCTTAAAAAGATTGAAATTGGTAATGAAGAAGTTTAAAAAATAATCTATAATTTCTTTTCAATGCTTTCAATCTTTTGCTGCAATTTTCTGTTCATCTGTGCTATCGTTATCTCGCTTCTTGTTTTTTCTATTAAATTTCTTGCAACATCCTGCTTCTGTTTTATCGGAACCAAGCCCGAGGGATAGTTAAACCTCATTAGCATCTGATATATATCTTCCATAATATTCAGGTATTTCTCCGAAGAGACAAAATCTCCAGAGCGGAGAGATTCAAGGACTTCCCTTCTCAACTCTCCAACAACATCTCCAAGTCCCATTATATATGATTCTGGATTTACATTCAAATCTTTTGGCGATGGAAATTCGCCAGATTTCAATAGTGATGAAAAAATTGTCGCTTCACAGTATTCCTGCAATGCATTTTGAACAAATCCTGCATAAAATAAATCGGGATGCTCTTTTAAAAGGAGACTCCTGAGATGCCAGACCTCTTCCTTCATTCTTCTCATATCTTCCTCATAATCCTCTTCCCTGTGTATCTTCATAATTGATTGAGATGCAAGCCTTATTATGGCTCTTGATGACTTTATTGCCAGTTCCCGCACGGAATCTTTATCATTCAATTCCTCTTCTATCAAATCTCCAATCTCTTTAAGATTCATAAAACCCCTAATGCAATTTGGTATTTATTTTTTATATTACTCTGAGTTCAATCTCCTCTCCATTTCTATTGTATGCTTTCCATGAATCAAGAGAGAATGGATATGCCACAATTATATGCACATCACCTGTTTTTGAGAACATGTCTAAATCCGCCTGCGATGGAATCGGGAATCCAGATGGGTGAGAATGTACAGAGCCAACTATGGTGAAGTCTATTGGTTTCATATAAAGTTGATAAATCACACTTCCACGCCCTGCTATTGTTCCAGGTATCATAATAATTTCATAGATTATCTTATTCTTTGCCCTTAAAAATGCACCAAATTCGTTGGGATACGAGTCCTTGGAGGATTCCATTATTAATTGGAGTAATTCCCTTTTAATTTTCCACATAAACTCACTCCATTATCTTCTTTCTCATCTTATTGAAAAAGGATTCTTCAAATCTTATAAACTCTGCATAATTTTCAGACTTCTGAATCTTCACCACATCTCCATCTTTCATCTCTTCATAATACTGCCCATCTAAAACAAGAAGATTCTTCTTTTTATCAGTCATCTCTATTTTCACCTCTTTAGGAGGAAGAACAAAAACTCTGGTAGCCATCTTAAATGGGGCTATTGGAACAACAACAAAACCTTCTATTGATGGATGGAGAATTGGACCTCCTGCACTGAGGGCGTACGATGTGGAGCCCGTGGGTGTAGATACTATAATTCCATCAGCCCTCAACTCTTCTATTATATCATCTTCATAGTATATTCTATATCCTCTTAGCTTTGCAATTTCAATTGTATGGACAACAACTTCATTCGTGCAATCATACAGTCTTTTCTTATTCAAATATATCTTTAATTTCATTCTCCTATCAATTTTATAATCTCCATTCTCAATTTTATTGATTGATTCCCATATTTGCCCTTTTCCAATTTCTGTGAGAAATCCCAGAACCCCAAGATTTACACCCAAAATCCTCCCCCTTGCTCTCTGCAAAGCCAGGAGAATTGTACCATCTCCACCAATGGTTATTATTACATCCACATCTATATCTTGAATGGGAATTCCATCAACTCCTATTTTATCTGCAGTTTTTTTCTCCACGACAACATCTAATTTCTTATAAATTTCCTTTGCAATCTCCAGACAATCTTGCCTTTCTGGATTTGCTATCACTGCATATCTCATTTTATCACCTCTAAAATCTCTCTGTTTGCCACCGCAATAATGTTTTTTCTCTCTTTGAAATCAAGTTTCATATTCAAATTTTGAAGATTCTCATCCAAAACAAGACCTCCTGCCTCTCTTACAATCAGTGTGCTTGCAGCAATATCAACTATTCTCAATGCTCCTCCCTCTACAAAATGATAATAAAACATATCTACAATTCCTTCTGCTACCATGAGCATTTCCAGGGAGGCACATCCAAAGCTTCTCACTCTTCTTGCTTTCTTTGCAATTTCAAAGATATCAGGGGAGGATTTTTTGCCCATGTAAAGGATAAAAAGGTCCTTTTTTCCATTCACCCTCAATCTCTTTTCATCCCTAAAGGCACCGGAGTCCTTCACAGCCCAGTAATCTATGTCCATGGGAACATTCTTAACAAAGGCAACATCAACATCATTAAGCTCACTTTTAGCAATTGCAAGGGATATTGAATAAAAAGGTATTCCGTTTTCCGCATTATAAGAGCCGTCAATCGGGTCAACTATTATTGTTTTTTCATATTTTCTATCTATATAACCCCTTTCCTCTGTAAATATGTTATATGGCAAATCATTTTCTTCTACAAAATCAATAATACTCTTTTCTGCTATCAAATCTATCTGCGATGAAGGTGCACCATAGGCTCCAATTTTAACTGTCTCACCTGCTTTCTCACCCATTTTCCTCATTGACCTTATTATTCTTCTACTTGTTATGTCAGCCATTTTTTTGAGGATTCCAACACTCTCATTCATAACGGTATATTCTCATCTCTCTATATGGACTTTTTGCTCATTGGTGAGCGAAATAACCCACGGGTGGGGTTAAGGGGGGTGGGAGTAAAAACGAAATTATTATATTCTTTTCTACTTATCCCGCTTCAGTGATTCCATGGCTGAACTCTTAGAAGACCTTGTGGCAAGATACGAAAAAAGAAAGAAAGATATGGAACTTCACAGGATTATGAGGGATAAGCATAACAAAGAGGCAAGAGAATGGGCAGATAGAAGGGATGAACTGAACAGGCAGGTAAGGGAGATTCTTGCAGAGGCAAAGGATCATAAGGCTATAAGAGATGAACTCAACGAAAAGGTCAAAGAGATGAAAGAGAAAAGGAGAGTATGGAACGAGAAGGTTCAGGAGATGGCAAACAGGCTAAAGGAGGCTCGGGGAAAAATAATACCAGAGAAGAATATGCCAAATATTGGAAAACTGAGAAGAAAGTTAAGGGATTTGGAATTCAAACAGCAGACAAGTGTGTTAACTCCTGAAAAAGAGAGGGAATTGGTTGAAATTATAGATTCTCTTTACAAAAAGATTAGCGAATACGAGAAGATTATTGAAAAGGAAATGAATAAAAATAAAGAATTAAAAAAGATACAGCAAGAGTTCAAGAAGGCAAAGGAAAAGGCTGAGAAATATCATCAGGAAGTTGAAAATACCGTAAAAGAAGCGCAGGAGCATCACAACAGGATGGTTGAATTGTTTGAGAAGGTTGATGAGATAAGAAAGAAAGCTGATGAAGCACATCAATTATATATTGAAAATAAAAAGATTGCAGATGAAGAGCATGAAAAATTTATACAGGCAGCGAAGGATGTAAAAGATTTTGAGAAGATAATTGCTGGATTAAAGCAAAAGATGACAAAGAGTAAAAAGAGGGAAGAGAAGAAAGAAGTGAAAAAGAAGGCAGAGGAGATATATAAGAAATTCAAGAATGGTGAGCCTTTAACTACAGAGGATTTAATGATTCTCCAGAAGGCTGGATTGCTATGAAAATTCTCCCTGTAGCATCCGATTCCCTTGGAGTCCGTTCTTTATCGGTATTTGTGGACTCTTCCATAAAAATATTTATTGACCCATCGGCCGCCCTGGGACCATACAGATACGGATTGCCACCAAAGCCCATAGAAATTGAAACTCTGGAAAAATATAAAAAAGAAATCAGGGAATTCGCTAAAAAATCTGACATACTTGTGATTTCTCATTATCATTATGACCATTATGACCCAGATGAAGAATTCTACAATGGAAAGATTGTTCTTGCAAAGCACTGGAAGGAAAAAATAAATTACAGCCAGAAGAAGAGGGCTTATGTATTTCATGAAAAATTTGCAGATAAATGCGATTTAAGATATGTGGATTCTCAAAAATTTGAATTTTCAGGTGTTGAAATCCAATTTTCAAAACCATTTCCTCATGGAGGAGAGGGAACAAGATTGGGGTTTGTAATTATGACCACAATAGATGACGGAAAATTCAGATTTTTACATGCTTCTGATGTTGAGGGACCTATTGTTGAAGAATCTGCAGATTATATAATATCTCAAAATCCAGATTTGGTTGTGATAGATGGACCCGCAACATACTTCTTAGGATATAGATTTTCTCAGAGAGACTTGGATAGAAGTATAAAAAATTTGGTTAAAATAGGTGAAAATATTCCAAAGATTATACTTGATCACCATCTTTTAAGGGACCTTAATTACAGGGAAAGATTGAAGGATGTTTACTCTCTTGGTAATTTTCTTACCTTTGCGGAGTATAAAGGAGAAGAGATAAATATGCTTGAAGCACACAGGAGGGAATTATAATGAATTTGATTCTCACATCACAGGATGACCTTGCATCTGTAAATATAAGAGAAAAATTGTTCTCTCTTGAAAAATGGAAGAAAATTGGGATTTTTCATAATTTTCCGGTCTACAGAAATGATGATTATTATCTGGTGCATATCAAAGGTCCCAAAATTTATGCTGAGGAAATTGACAGGGAAATCAAGGATAAACTGAATATAAAATTTAATACGATTGTTGTTGCTTCAAAACACAAGAGCAAGTCAGAGATGAGAAGTTTAACAGTTCACCCAATCGGAAACTGGAGCAGGGCTGATTATGGGGGCAAAGAGCATTGTGTTGTTTTAGCGAATCCATACCTGATGACAGAGGCATTGAGAGTCCTGAAAAAAAATTCCATTCCTAATTATAATGTATCGTTTGAAGCAACGCATCATGGTCCATATCTTGAAACACCAACTTTTTTTATAGAGATTGGCAGCACTGAAGAAGAATGGAAAGATGACAGGGCTGGAGAAGCAATAGCCAAAACAATACTTGAAATTGAAGAGAAGAAATACACCCCAGCTCTGGGATTTGGTGGGGGACATTACGCCCCAAGGATAACCGATGTAGCACTTAAATACAAGATTTCATTTGGGCACATTATCCCAAGATATGCAATTGAATTCATTGACGAAGATATAATAAAGAGGGCATGCAAGAAAAGTGATGAGTGCAAGCATGCATATCTCCATAAAAAGGGTTTGAAAGGAGAAGAGAGAGAAAAAGTTAGAAAAATACTGGAAAATTTGAATATCAGCATTCTGAAAAGCGGGGATTTAGAAAAATTATGATGTGAGCTTCTTAAGCCAGTCTTTATCTCTGTACCTTTCAAAATATTTATCACTGGCAATTTCCTTCTTTACCTCGGGAAAGAATTTTGTTGCCATACTCAGAAAGTTTCTGCACCCCATCTCATTATCTCTTAGAGCCATAATTTTTGCTTTAAGATACAGAGCCTTTCCATTTTTGAAATTTTTCTGAACCAGTGAATTTAAAATTTTCTCTGCCTTATCTATCTTATTTTCTTCAATTAAAATATTGGATTGAAGAAGTAGATTCTCTTCATTTCCTTCTCTTGAAACAATCTCATTTATGAAGTTCTCCGCCACATTCCACTTCTCCTTATCCATAAGAAAATCCAAAATAAATTTAAGGGTTTTGGTATCTTTATTTGTAAGTGAAGAAATCTCATTGTCATTCATACTCTCCAAAATTTCCTTTGCCCTGTCATAATTCCCGTTTTCCAATTCTTCTGTAAATTCCTCCACAGGAGTCCTTGGGGGAGCTTCTTCAATTTTCACTTCCTCTTCCACGGGCTTTTTCTCCTCTTCTAATTTCTCAGGAATTTCTTCTTTTACCTCCTCCTCACCAAAGGTTAAATCTCCAAATACCTCATTTATTTCTATAGGCTTTACCTCCTCCTCAACTTCCCCTACAGACGCAGTTTCCTGAGGAATAAGTTCATCATACAGCATCTGGACATCAGGGTCCTCAGGATATTTTTCTTTTAATTTCTGGGCAACCTCTTTAGCACCATCATAATTATCATTTTTTATCAAATTTCTTGCTTTTGTTATTAATAAATTTTTATTTTCAGGATCAAGTGCAAGTCCCTTCTCAAGATATTCTTCATTTCCCGTTAAGACTACAAGTTTATTATACACTGTTAAAAGATCCTTCTTATCACCCTTCTCCTCAAGAATCTTGGCATATCTCTCAAGAATCTCAATATTTTCAGGCTGAATTTTTAATACCTTTTCTATTACATCCTGATTGTTTGGTTCTGCCTTCAAAGCTCTTTGGTATGCAGCAAGTGCCTTATCTAACTGTCCCTGAATACGATAGGCATCTCCAAGAAGTAAATGGACCTCAACATTCTCTGGACTTATTTTTGCTGCCTCTCTCAAACACACCAAGGCATAAGGGATCTGCGTGTTTCTCTGAAGTAAATCCTTTCCTATAGCCATCCATGCCTTGAAGTTCTTCGGGTCTACAGTCTTTGCCCTTTCAAGGGTTTTTATTGCATAGTCGTAATCTTTCAATCTCAGCATAGCCTCACCTGTCTTGGTAAGCAGGTTAGATAACTCTTTCTTCTCCTTCTCACCCAACTTCACAACCTTATCAAGGTCCTCCGTAACCCACCTCAAAACTTTTCTGAATAGAATCTGCGCTTTTTCATCATCACCTCTCTTCATCGCAACAAATCCATCCTTTATCACTTTCTCGTATGTTTTTAATATTCCCGTAGATTTTTGTTTCTTCTTACCAAAGAGTGGCAAAGTTATCACCTATAATGTATAATATGAAAATGACTTATAAAACCTTCGCTTTTATTCATTATCATCCCCATTCAATATAAATTTCATATATAAATCTTCAAATAAAATTGGTGCAACCTCATATACCTTCTTCAGCATCTCTTTTGCAAGTTTCCTTATCTCCCATTGTGCCTCTTTGGAACATCTCAAACTGAAAAAATGCCTTAATTCTCTCCCATTCATCGTGATTACTATTTTTGTTTCAATTCCCTGTGGCAAAATAAATCTTGCATCTTCTTTTCTTATTCCATTTTCAATCATCTCCCTGTAGAGCGAGGATGAGATTTCTAATATTTTTAAAAACTCATTATAATAGTCACTTTTTACAATGCTCTCCGGCACAATGAATTTTGGATTTTTTAAATTTACATATCTCTGACTCTGCTGTGTGTAACTTGCAAGCCGATGCCTCACAAGTTGATGGGAGCAAACCCTTGAAATTCCCTCCACAATAAAGGTAAAACAGGAATGCTCAAAAACACTTTCATGACCTAATTTTCTAAGCAATTCTATTAAATGTCTTACCTTTTTTTCATCCAATTTTTTGAATTCCGGTGCATGAGATATTCTGGCACTTTCAGCAATTAACTTATCAACATTTCCCTCTTTGGGCAACGAGTATGCAACAAGTTCAACACGAAGGCATTGAGATCCTTCACATGACTCCATGAGGGCAAATAGCATCCATGATTTAATTGTTTTTCTCAAATAATTTTGTATAAAAAAGAGGAGATAATTTAAAATTTAGAAAAGTTTATATACTTGTTTGTTATATATGACAATTGTCAGACATCTGTCTGAAGGAGATGATGAATGTGAAATATGAGAAGAAGGAGAAGGAAATAGATGAGATAATTGAAGAGATAGATGCATTAATAGATGAAATAAATGCAATGCTTGACGATGAATATTTTGAGATATCCGAGATGCCAGAGATCGCCGTGGAAGCATAATTACGCTGATCCACCTTCACCCCTTTTTTCTATTTTCTCTTTAATTTTTTCTGTCTCTTTAAGAATTTCTTCCGGGTTTTTATCCGTCAGATATCCTATTTCATTCTCATCAAGATGAAGGATATAGGTATATAGAGCTCTCAGTTGAGCATCATTGTCATAAATAACCTGAAAATAGGGAAATATGCTATCCTTTACTCTCTTATGCGAAGAATGATATATTCTTCCTATCTTCATTCCTATTCCGTCTCGCAAATTTCTCCTGCTTTTACTTGTGCTCATTACCCTTAACCAAGATGGAAAATTGTATCTTGGATGCTTTTCGTACTTTTCCTTCTTTGCAATGCTAACTGCAGATATCATATCCATAGAATAACTCCATAAAGAATACTGCTGTCTTTTCATAACTCTTCCAAGATATACATCCGCACGGGAGAGATATTCGTATCCTTTGATAAGGTCCTCACTCTTTGTATATTCCAGGGGCATATTCTCTTCAATCCATAAAAGAATATAATCCGGTGATTCATCAAGATTTTTCAAGTATTCCTTTGCTTTCAAAAATGATGTTGTGTGGAGGGTAATCAATGTGGATTTGTATATCTCATTTTTTACATCTCTCCACCCAAGTGCATTTACATCTTCAACTTTTATGATATCTTTCCCCTGAGCAATTGCCTGTAAATCATTTATCGCCGCTCTCAAATCTCCTCCAGATTTTACTGCTATTGAACGGAGAATTTTCTTGTCATATTTAATTCCCTCTATTTTGCATATTCTATCAAGAACTTTAATGATTTGTGATGGAGTCAATGCTCTGAACTTTAAAATCTGGCATATATTTCTTAGTTTCTTACCCCATACACCACTTAAAATTGAGTAATAATCATTTCCTATCAGTATTATGGGTTGCTTTGAAACTTTAATTGTTTCAACAATTGCCTTCTTTCCCCCTCTATCATCCTTCGCTTCGTATAAATTATCCGCCTCGTCAAATATTATGAGTTTTCTTCCCCCTTCTTTTACAGATATGAACCTCCCATCATCTGCGAATGTTTCATTTACAGCACCAATCATTGCAATTTCTTTTATTCGTCTTTCATTTCTAACATCTGATGCATTTAATTCTATTACACCCCAGTTCATGTCATTCGCTAACGCCCTTGCAACTGATGTCTTTCCACAGCCTGGTTTACCCACAAGAATCAGTGCTTTTTTTCCTCTCCCCTTCCCCCAGTTTTCTGCCCATTTTTTTATCTCCTCTATTATCTGATTATTTCCAACAATATCTCTCAGAGTACGAGGTCTGTATTTCTCAACCCATGGTATATCCATAACTCTTCATGATACTTGGATTATTTAAATCTTCTTTTTACTTTTTGAAATGGGTTTTCATATATATCTTATAATTTTCATCATCCTTTTTCATATAAAAAATTTCATCAAATTCATTTTCCCCTATCATCTTCTCCTCTATTTTCGCCTTCCACCCTGGGAAATTTTCAATGTGGGTGGTTTCCCAGATAATTTTTACTCCATTATTCTCAATATTTTTAAGTTCAAATTCAAAAACCCTTCCAGAGGATGAATAAATTCTCAAAATATACCTTTTGTTTTTAGAATCATAATTTACCAATCCTATATCTTTAAATTCAATTGTCTCATCTTTATTTATACCCATATTCTTTATGTATATATAATGTGTATCCATAATCAGGTGATATTCCCTTTTTACCTCTACTTCTCTTTCATCCATCCTGCCACTCCATTTTCCCCAGAAAAATTGAAGATTTTTCCAAATATTATTATTTATTTTTTCCTTATTCATATTTACCACCACATCAAAAAGAGATGACTTGATGCTATTTAAAACTGATGAAATACGGATAAGATTAATCTTTTTCATAACCCCCTCCGCCGGGGGTCATTATGATTATCTCATCACCTTTTTTTAAATTCAGAGTTGCTTTTGAACCTATTACTTTTCTCTTTCCTCTTCTTATCACAATATTAATTCCCTTTTTTCCATCCTTCCCACCTTTCATTCCCCTCGGTGCTATTTTTCTTCTATCACTCAAAATACTGAAAGTGCAATCCTCCAAAACCTTGTATCGCTTGATTATTCCATTTCCTCCCCTCCATCTTCCACCTCCTCCCGAATTCTCCCCAATTCCGTATTCTTCGCAAATTAGAGGATAGGATGATTCAATAATCTCAACTGGCGTGTTTTTTGTGTTTGTCATATACACATGAATACCATCCTCTCCACTGTAATTTTTGAATGCACCGGCTCCACCTCCTATTGTCTCATAATATGTAAATCTCTCATTTCCCATTGATACATTGTTCATGGTTCCATGGGATTGAGCAGGCATATCAATATCCTTTGAGAATGCAAGAATTAAAGCATCCACTATTCTTTGAGAAGTTTCAACATTCCCTGCAACAACAGGATATCCCCTAGGCGGATTTAGAATTGAATTCTCAGGAACTATTATATTAAAAAATTTGTAGAATTCAGAATTGATGGGGACATCACTTCCAAGAAAAGTTCTGAAAAAGAAGTAAACTGAGGAATAAGTGACGGCAAGGGGAGCATTTATATTCTTTCTCATCGCTTTGGAACTTCCAGAAAAATCAATTTTTATTTCTTTCCCGATTTTTACCCTTACTCTTATCCTCGCCAATTGATGATCTAATTCAATATAATCCTCTCCCTCGTACTCTCCCTTCGGAATTTTTTCAATTCTTTTCCTTACCATTCTTTCCGTATATTTTTTTAACTCATTTATCAATTCCCCATATTTCCCATACTCTGTTAATAACGAGGATGTTGGTCTCTGGTCAATATACACAAAAACACATTATGCACAGTGGCTTTCCTGGGACGATTTTCTTGTATCTTTCTATTCATAATTTTTAAATTTTTAATCTGTTTATTTTATTCACATAAAGTAAAATACCTCTCTCCTCTAAAATCTTTTTTGCTTTCTTCATAATCTCTCTCCATTTTTCCTCGCCTTTCTTTTTGTAAAGCATTCCCAATTCGTAAAGAGATATGGCATATTCTCCTTTCATTCCAAGAGCCTCACTTATTTCCACTGCTTTTTTAAGATAATCTTCTCCTCTTTCATATTCTCCCTTTTCACAGTATGCTATTCCTATAACTCTGTAACTTTTTATAATATCCATTTTTGAATTCATCTCTTCTGCAAGAGATAATGCCTTCTCTCCAAATTCAACTCCCTTTTCAATCTCTCCACGAATCGTATAAATTTGAGAAAGAAGAATATAGTTATAAGATATAATCTCTTTGCTATTAATCTCTCTGGCAATTTCCAATGATTTATGAGCATATTCAATTGATTTATCAAGATCTCCAGATTCAAGGCAGGCTTGGCTAATATCGTTATAATTGGCAGCAATCATCTCTTTATTTCCCATATTTTCTGATATGCTCAAGCTTTTTCTAAAAAATTCAAATGCTTTTTTAATTTTTCCCCTCTGAAGATATACAACTCCGACATTATGCATGGATATACATATACCATATTTATCACCAATTTTTTCCTTTATTTTAAGTGAACTTTCATAATATTCAAACGCTTTATTCATATCCCCTTTTTCCTCATACAGTGTTCCAATATTATTGTATATAACTCCAACAATCCTTATATCTCCAATCTTTTTCATCACTTCCAGCGATTTTTCATAATATTTCAACGCTTCATCAATTTTGCCCGTTTCCTGATATACCGCTCCAATATTATTATAACCTGCCCCCAACCCTCTTAAATCTTCTATCTTTTTCCGGATTTCCACTGCTTTATTTAAAAATTTCAGTGCAGGTTCATAATTCCCCATGTCTAAGTATGCAGTACCCATGATGTGATAACCTCTTGCCCTTTCTTTGTCACTATCTGAAATTTCAATGGCCTTCTTTGCATATTCAATAGAGCACTCATAGTTTCCTTTGCGATGCTCAATCAAACCAAGTGAGTTGTATATCTCTGCACGAATACTACTGTTTTCTGATAAAGAGTTTAATGCCCCTCTGTAAATTTTAATTGCCTCTTCGTATTCTCCCCTGTTCTCATATAAATCTCCAATTTTTACCTTTATTTCCACTTTTTTATCCCCCTCCGCCATCATTAATGCTTTATTGTAATACTCCTCCCCTTTGTTATATTCTCCTGTTATCTCATAAATCTTCCCTAACTTATTGTATATCTCAAATTTTTTCTCTTCGCCAACATTTAATTTCAATACTCTTTCATAAAATCCAATTGCATCATCATGCGCATATATCTTCTCCGCTTCTTCCCCCGCTTTTATGTAATATTCAACAGCATTTCTGTAATCTCCTCCCCTCTCATAATGATATGCCAAGTCTGAACAGTATTTATTTAAATCATCCTTGTAAATTTCTTTTATCTTCTCCGCTATCATTAAATGCAATCTCTTCCTCTTTATTCCGGGAATATTCTCATACACTGCAAGTTGAATCAATCCATGCGAAAATGATAATTTCTCCTCGTTAGGATTTTCATACCATAACCCAAGATTAATTAAATTGTCCACATAATCCAATAACTCAAATTCTTCCATTCCTGAGGAGGAAAGTAAAAGAGAATAGGGAATATTCTCACCTATCACGCTCCCTATCTCAAGAATCTTCTTTCCTTTCTTATCTAACAACTTTACTCTCCTCTCAACTAACTGCTCAATCATCCCTGGAATCTTCAACTCCTCTTCCGCAGGATATGTTCCTTTCTTCGTATCTATTTTCCTCTCTTCAATCATCTCCCTCACTATTTCACGAATGAATAATGGATTTCCCCTTGTTCTCTCATAAATCATATCTACGAACTTATCAGGAACATCTTTTCTCCCCACCAAATTCTCTATTATTTCCCTCACATCTCCCCTCTTCAATCCCTTCAATTTCAATTCCTCATAGAGATGCATTCTGCTCATCCTCCCCAATACATCCTCCAAATATTCATTTTTCTCCCCTTCCCTTATCGCACCTATTAAAAGTACAGGAGATTCTCTTAAATGATCTCCAAGATAAAGAATAAATTGTAAAGTTGCCCTATCTGCCCACTGCAAATCATCTATAAATATAACTAATGGACGAATCGTCGCTATATCTTTTATTCTCTCTGATATTTCCCACCACATTGAGTTTCTCTGCGATTCAAAACTTCTTCTATCCTCTACTCTCGTTCCACCTCCCCTGTAAAATGAGGAATTTGCCATGTTTACAAGTAACTTGATATTTTCATCCTTTCCCCTGTTTAGATAATTTTCAAAAATCTCCTTGAATGGTAAATATGGCTCTGAGGAATCAAAATATGATTTTCCCCAGAAAAATTCGTATTCTTTCTTCATAATTTCTTTCCTCATTTCAGATATTAACCTTGTCTTTCCAATTCCCGCTTCTCCTGTAACAAAAATAATCTTGCCTCCC
>CAZVSZ010000023.1:0-14670 GCA_964630095.1 uncultured Thermoplasmata archaeon
AAAGGTTACAATTCTCTTCACAACATCCGATTTGTTATAGATAGAGGAGGGATTCCTTACATCGCAATCCAAGAAAATGCAAGAAGGGGATTGCAAAGAAGATTACTGGAAAATAATTTCGGGGTTATACAAGTAAAGATTGAAGATGGAAATACTTAAACATTGAAAAATTCATAAAGTATTATGAAATCCACCAATTTAAGATTATATCCTTTAATTTTAATATCTCTCGGCATCATCTTCTCAATTCTACTCTCTCATTTTTTCTCTATCTCTCTATATTTACCTTGCGGGTTTAAATAATGGAAACTTTGACCATCATTTATATTTCCCTATTTTCCTTCTTCTTATAATATTTCTTGACTTTTTAACCCTGCATCATCAGCACAGGAGAGTGGTTTATGAAAGAGGATTGAAATATGCATCCATATAGCATCCATATATTTTATATTGTGGAAGGACATAATTGATTATCAATGGAATGGATAAATTGATAAAACATGAATCTTTATCAAATCCAAACAATTTTATACTGTAAAGAGAATTATGTTATGTGGGAGATTTTAGCGATTTAATAAGGGATTTCTCTCCGTCCTGGTTTGCAGTTGTAATGGGAACTGGCGTATTTGCAACCTCCACATATCTGATGGGAGAATACTATAGATTTCCTTTTTTTATCCCTATCTCTCATTTTCTTGTTTTTCTGAATTTTATAACATTTTTTGTGATACTTGTGCCATGGTGCATGAGATGGCTATTTCACACTCATGATGCTATAGAAGATTTAAAAAATCCGCTCAGAGCAAATTTCTATGTTACATTTGGAATTGCCATGCTCTCCCTTGCGATGAATTTCTCAGTGGTTGTTATAAACCCTCTCCTATCCATACTTTTCTGGATTTCTGGCACAATTACCACAATAATAATAGTGCTCTCTGTAATGTTCCTTGTTTTTATAGGTACAAGGGCAAATATTGAACATATAAATCCATCATGGTTTCTGGGTTCTACAGGCTTATTACTTGTTCCAGCATCAGGAATTTATGCAACCACAAATAACATCCTAAGGGATTCATCCCTATTTCTATTTGATTTCTCGTTTGGCTCTGGATTTTTTCTCTATATATCTCTTCTTCCAGTATGGATTTACAGATTTATCCTCCATGAGCCCTTGAAAACTACAAGAATTCCATTCATCTGGATAAATATGGGCCCAATTGGGGCAACACTCACCTCCCTTTTCACCTATTACTATTTAAGTTCATCATTGCAGGATATTTCAACATTTTTCTCCATTTTATTCTTTGGATTTGGGGCGTGGTGGTTCATAATGGCTCTCCTTATCACCTTTTACTATCTTGCAAAATTGAAGATTCCATACAGAACCGCGTGGTGGTCTTTCACATTCCCTCTTGGACAGTATTTGATAGGAACTTTTTATTTCAATAAAATTTTCAGATACGAAAGCATAAATTTTTTCGTAATATATCTCTATTTCACACTGTTTTTCGTGTGGCTAATAAATTTCATACTCATGCTCATTAATCTGGTGAAGGGGACAATTACTGCTGCTCAAAAGATTGAGTGATAGAAAAAAATAAATGATATACCTCATACACCAATTATGGAATTCCCAGAAATTGAGACAGTTGAATTCAAATATCCCGATACGCATACGGTGGTTGAATATCTATATCCCGAATTAACAGCAGTTTGCCCAACAACAAAATTACCAGATTACTACACTCTCCGTATTCTCTTTGAACCCAATAAGAAGTTACCAGAACTGAAATCTCTCAAAATGTACTTTATCTCATATAGAAATTATGGAATTCTTCATGAGAATCTGGCAAATAAAATTCTTGAGGACTTTAAAAAATATGTTGAGCCAAGATGGATATTCATAGAATTGATTGTAAACAATCGTGGTGGGATATACACAACAGTAAGAAGATTCTGGTCCAGGGAAGGAGATAGTATTGAAAAAATAATATCTCTAAAAAAAGAGAGGAAAATAGAATGATAGGGGTAATAGCGGATATCCATGGAAATCTTCCTGCATTAAAATCCGTTCTTGAATATATGGGGGATGTGGATTTGATAATATGTGCTGGAGATTTGGTGGGCTATAACCCCTATCCAAATGAGGTTATACAGGAAATAAAAATGAGAAAAATAAAGTGTATAAGAGGGAATCATGATAGGGCTGTAATATATAATAGGTATGATGATTTCAATCCGTACGCTGAATTTGCCGCAAGATGGACACGCAAGAATTTAACAGGGGCAAATATGAATTTTCTCATCTCACTTGAGGATAGTATGATTATAGAATATCAGAATTGGTGTATTGCAGTTCATCATGGAGCACCATTTGATGAGGATTTTTACATATTTCCCGAAGATGTTAGCGAGGATTTATTGAAATACGACAATGCTGATATTTTAATCTTGGGGCATACCCATGTTCCATTCATAAAAAAATATGAGGAGAGAGTAATAATAAATCCTGGAAGTGTTGGACAGCCAAGGGACGGTGACCCAAGAGCTTCCTACGCACTTATTGATTTAGAGAATAAACTATACGAGATAAAAAGGGTTGATTACGATATAGATTTAGTATATAGAGAAATAAAGAAAAATAATCTTCCATTCATTCTCGGGGAGAGACTTTACTATGGTTTCTGACCCTTAATCCTCTTCATCTTTTCCTTCAATTCTTCTTCAAGGGTTTTATATTTTCCCTTCAACTGATAGATGTATTCATCCCCCTTTGTAACCCTGTTTTCCTCTCTCAAAAACAGATAAAGGGCTGCAATTCCCACAAGAACTGTGATTCCTATCAAAATATATAGAACCCAGAGCCATGAACTCTTCACCGTAAATGAAGAATCTGGAACTATTCCATCCACTCTATCTCCTAAAACGGAGGATAGATAATCAAGATTCAGAGTATGATTCTTTGTTGCATTATCCCAGTCGCTCCTTGAAAAATAGCCAGGGGACCACATCTTGTAAATGGTTCCATTATAATTAAAGAATAGGGAGAAACGAACAAAATAAACTCCATCGGGAGTGTTGCCAAAGGTCCTTATATGGAATAGAACCGGCTTCTTCTCTCCATGCCTTATTGCCCCAAGTGATAAAGAGTATCTGAAATTTCCACTCTCTTCAATCACCGGTGCATTCTCTATATTTTCTATTTTTTTGCTCCCTTCCTCCGTCGCCCACATATATATCTCAATGTGGAGCACAGTGTTATTCATTGTATTCACATACCTGTTTTCAATTGTAAAATTGAATGCTCCTGATTTTCCGGGCTCAAGAACTGGAGTTGTGAAATTGTCAAAATTCGGAACATGGGCTGGAGAATTCACATAGGATGAGAATACGAGAAGAATTGCTAACACCATGAATTTCATGGGGGACATTATTGAATTATACCATTTAAATTTTCTTCATAGGATGTCTGGTGTTATTATAAATTCTATTTTCCATAAATCTTGCCTGTGAAGGCATATAACTCCGGAATTTTTAAATTCTATAATATCCTCATCACTTCCCAAAAGCAGTATTGCAGAGAGTTTGCTCAGATGGGGTAAATGACCAACGACCATTATATCCTCATCTATTTCATTTAATTTTTCAGCCCATATATTTGGGTCTGCAAGCGGTTCAAGATTCTCCTCTTCCCTCGTTTCAACTCCAAGATAATCTGCAAATATCTCTGCTGTCTGTCTTGCACGGAGTTTCTTGCTATGAATGATATAACTCACCTTTATTTTCCCTACCAAGAATTTTGCAATTTTTTCAGTATTCTTCCTGCCTTTTTCGGTAAGAGGTCTTTCTTCATTCTCCCCCTTTTTCATCGCCTCTCCATGCTGAACTATATACAAATTCATATAATCACCAAATGGCACATGTTTTAAAATTAAATAATTTTTATCATGAAGTTCTGCTTGGAATTGAGAAAAAAGTTTAAAATACAAAGTTGAGATTGGGCATGGATGAACATATTCCAAATAATAGGTGCAATAATAATTCTATTCTTTCTTCCCGGATATACATTCATAACCATGCTCTTTCCCAAAAGGGGAGAACTGGATTTGGAATATGACCAACTTTACCGCATCGGGCTTGGAATGGGTATGAGTATAGTAATTTCTATACTCGTTGGGTATATTTTGGGCTACTATGGATTCTTTTATTCCCAGTACCTGTGGATTGTCCTTGGAAATCTATCTCTGTTTTTTTTCCTTATAGGTTTTTATCGTGGTGGATATCCATATATAAGGAGACTCATGGGACTTGAGATGGAGAATAAGTATGATAGAATAATAGTATTGAGCAATCTTTTGAAAGAGAGAAAAAAGATGATAAGAAAATTGAATGATGTTGAAAGAATACTGAAGATGAATCCCGTAAATAGAGAATATCATGAAAGAGAAAGAGATGAAATCTTAAAAGATATTGAAAAAATAGATAAGGAGATAGATATTTTGAGGAGGGTTGTAGATGAGATATAAGATGGTAATTGTTGTTAGAGAAGATTTAAAAATATCATGCGGAAAAATTGCAGCACAGGTTTCCCATGCTGCTGTTGAGTGCGCCTTAATTTCAAAGAGAAAAAAGAGAAGGTGGTTCAAAGAATGGTATAATGAAGGTCAGCGAAAGGTTGTTGTGAAGGTAAAGGGAGAGAGAGAACTGATAGAATTAAAGAAAAAAGCAGAGAATTTGAAGCTCACAACATCATTGATAAGGGATGCGGGATTGACGGAAATTCCTCCAGGTACAATAACCTCCCTCGGAATAGGACCTGCTCCTGAGGAAATAATTAATAAGGTGACCGGGAATTTACCCCTGCTATGAAAAATATAAGAGCTCTTGGAATTGACGATTCTTACTTTGTTCCCCACAGGAGGGGGAAAGTTGATTTGGTTGGAGTTGTAATGAGAAAAACCTATTATATTGACGGTTTCCTTATCAGAAAGATTGATGTGGATGGCATGGACTCAACAGAAAAAATTATTGATATGGTGGAAAGTAAATATAATAATGATATAAAAATAGTAATGACGCAGGGCATAACTTTCGGGGGATTTAATATATTTGATATCGGAGAATTCTATGAGAAGACAAATAAGCCAGTAATTGTGATATCAAGAAAAAAACCTGATATGGAATCAATTATCACAGCATTAAAATCACATTTTGATGACTGGGAAAGAAGGGTGAATTTGATAAGTTCGTATGAGATTAAGAGAATTAAAAATGGAGATTACAAGATTTATATCCAGCACGAGGGAATAATCATGGAAGATGCAGAAAAAATCATAAGAGAATTCACAATTAGGGGGGCAATTCCAGAACCCTTGCGTGTTGCACATCTTCTTGCATCATCTCTGCATTTTGGCGAATCTAAGGGTAAAGTCTGACCTTATTTTCGTAAATAGTGATGAGAACTGGAGTTATTATAACTGTTATAAGAGTTACAAGAACAACAGCCGCAAAAATATCTCCGGGTATAATCCCCTTATCATATCCAAAACTGAGAAGAACTAATTCAAGTGCTCCCCTTCCCCCCATCGCAACTCCCACAAATCCAGATGCTCTCCAATTAAGCCCGGCAATTTTAGAGCCTAGTCCACATCCAATAAATTTTCCCGCAATTGCTAAAATAGATATTACAATGACCAAAACCCAAACCTCAAGCGAAATTCCAAATTTTGAAATTATTGCACCTAATTGAAGTCCAACAAATCCGAAGAAGAGAGGAGTAAAGAGAGCATGCGATATTGGTTCAATATCATCAACCAAATCCTCATAGGCTACTCTTCTTTTAAGCATTGGACCTATCTTGGAGCCCCATTCCCCCACAATTAATCCTCCAATATATGCGCCGATAACTCCCTGAAGCCCTGAATACTGTGCAATTATGGCGAACAGTATTGCAAAAAGAATTGTGAATGTAAGGAGTATCTTTTCTCTTTTAGGACCAGTTCCAATTAGCGAGTCTATTACGGAAAACTTCTCAAATAAATATGGCACCAGTATAAGGGATATGAGAATGAAGGCAATAACTTTTATGGATATTATTGTAAGAGAGATAACCGTAATTTCCTCACCAAGAGTAATGGAGCCAACAACACCGATTAGGAATACTGCTATTATATCATCCACAAAACTCGCGCCCATAACAATTGCATGTATATCCTTTGAAACACTGCTTTCCATCATCAATCTTGCACATATTTCAACAGCAGTATTTGATAATATAACACTTATAAATAAAGATGATTCCCATGATAGCCCGAAAAACAGAAGTCCAGAGAAAATTAAAATTATGGAGAAAAACACACCAAACATGCCTACAACTATGCTTGCTTTTTTATATTCTTTAAATGATTTGAAATCGGTCAGTAATCCTGAGAGAAGCATCAACATAATTATCCCAAATTGACTAAATATTCTTAAAGTATTACTGGGATACAAAATACCAATTACTGCTGGACTTAATATAATTCCTGCCAGAACTTCTCCTATTAAACTCTGAAATTTGTATCTGGAAAATATCAATCCCAAGAATCTTCCTGTGAAAATGAGAAGAAGAACAGATAAAAAGAAATATGTATAGTCCATTTAATCACTGAATATAATAGTATTCCATTGCCCTGTATTTCATTTCCCTCTTCCTCCTTTCAAGAAAACTGTAAATTGTGGCATGCTTACTACCCTGAAGCAGCATTTCCACCGCTCTTTTTGCACTTTCAAGTTGATAATAATTACCTATTATCGCCACCATGTGCCCGGATATTGATAACTCTGCACCACTGAGTTCCTCAATTTTTTTCCTTGTTTTGCCATTTGTCCCGATAAGGCGCCCTCGGAGAACCCTTATTCTGTTCTCCTTCTTTCCCGTGAAATCTTTTATATCTATTATTTCAAAATAAACATCCTCGTTAAATATTCTCCATGCTCTCTGCGGGGAAAATCCCCTTGCAACAGCCATAACAAAATACTTTGCTTTCAGAGCCATAAAAGAATCTGCATCTTCGTCATCAATTAAAACATCTCCTTCCTGCGAATCTATTTCTATTTTCACACCCGTTATCTTTTCCATCTTTTTCTTCACTTCACCATTCTTCCCTATCAAAACTCCTATCCTTGATTTTGGGATTTTAACATACATCATTCATACCACCCCGATATCCCTACCTATTTCCTCATCATTCATTTCAACACCAATTTTTTTGAATACTCTCACCATATTACTCAAATCCCTCCTTAGAAGTTGACCCGCAAGAGGATGATCCTTGGGAACGCCTTGTGCAACATCTATTATATAGGGATTATCATCCCATATCAGTATGTTGTATTCGCTCAAATCCCCATGAATTATCCCCGCCTTGTACATCTTTCTCATCTCTCCAATAATCTTATATACAATATCTTTTTTAATATTTTCCATAACATCCTTTAATAACGGTGCAGGCGTAGTTTCATTGCCAATATAATCCATAACAAGTATGTTTTTCCATATATCAATAGGCTTGGGAACATTCACCCCGTGATTTTTATATTCCTGAAGATTTTTAAATTCTTTTCTTGCCCAGATGTAAATTATATTATCCCTTCTTTTGTAGGCATTTGCAAATCTCACATCCCCCTCAATAAATCTTGAGAGACCTTTATAATTCAATGTAGTTGTTCTGTAAACCTTGATTGCTACATATCCATTTTTTCCAATACCGCGAAAAACCTCACCCTCCTTTCCCGTGGATATTGGAAATTCAACAATTTTCACACCTCTTTTTAGAATTTTGTAGAATGCTAATAATGTTCTCTTATCAAATACACCACCATAGGTCTTTATATCATTCATATCCTTTCTTCTTCTCTCCTCACGATATGGAACTATTTTCTCATAAAGATATTTTTCTATACTCTCCTTCATCTTCCAAACACATCCAAAAGCTCAGGTAATTTTCTATTTCTGCTTAAATAATTTGCCTGAGTTCTAGTGTATCTATAAATTACATCCGCCTTATCATTCTGGAACTCCCACGGCCTGATTATCACCAAATCTCCCTCTCTAATCCACATCCTTCTTTTTATCTTACCCGGTATTCTCGTCATTCTTGATTTTCCATCAGCGCACATAACTATCATTCTTGATGCTCCTAATATCTTATCAACTATCCCGAATATCTCGCCTTTTTTTGGGTCTGGCATTGGAACTCTTGTTATTTCTTCAGTCACCTTATCACCATCAACATCATTTCTCAACATCTATATTAATTTATCGCAAAAAGTTTTATCTTCTGCTCCTATTCCCCGCTATGAAGGTTACTCTGCGGCACATAAAGGGTATGCGGTTCATAGGTGAGACAGAGAATCATTCAGTGGTTCTTGAATCTGACTATCTGAAGGAACAGAAATCTGTTGCTCCCATGGAGGGTTTCCTTCTCTCGCTGGGTGGTTGTACGGGGATGGATGTTGCTGCAATCCTAATGAAGATGAAGCAGGAGCCTAAAAAATTTGAAATATTCATAGAGGGAGAACAGGCAAAGGAGCATCCAAAGGTGTATACCCATGTGAAAATCAAATATGTTCTATATGGGGTAGATTACCAAAAGGCAAAGAAAGCAGTGGAACTGTCACAGAACCGCTATTGCCCGGTATCCGCCATGCTGAGAAGGAGTGGATGCAAACTGGATTACGATGTTGAAGTTCACTAATTATCCATGGCATAAAGAAATGCCCTCGCAAATACTTTCTTGGAGTCCTCATCGGAATAGAGAAACGCTTTAGCCATTATTACCTTGAGTTCATTATTCATAATTTGTAGTTAGTTTCATTATTTAAATAATCTAAGGTGTGAAAATCTCAAGAGATTTTTAAATATGAAAATAAAGATGCCCCTCAGCCCGCCCGTCTCTCATCATTTTTCAGATAAGGCTGAACTCATCACAGAGGCATTTGTGAATCTCATATACCCTATTAAATTTTTCCTGATGCAATTGATAAAATTTTTCTATATAATGCCCAATACCCCATCATGAGAATCGTATCCAAAAAGAGATTCTTAACCACGACCATAGGAATAATTTTAGCGGTAGCCATGATATTCTCCACATTCACACTCGGCAATAATATGAGCAAGGTTGAGATTTACAATGCTGTCCATGAAATGAAAATACATGCTGTATTCAGCGGGGTGATGAATGCATCAAAATTTGATATTGCAATGAATGAAATTTCAAATATATCACATGTTGTCCTTACACAGGGTTATATTGAATTATCAGCCAATAACAATACCGATTATTATAATTTATTTTATCAGAAAAATATGATGAATTTGAAAATAATAGATGGCAGATTGCCGAAGGATTTGAATGAGGTTGCGGTTTTTAAAGAATCTGCAGAATACAGAAATATGAGTATCGGCTCAAAGATTAATATTACTAATCCCAATAATTGCACATTAACGGTTGTTGGAATTTTTGAATCTTATAATTTAAATGAATATAACGAATACAATGGAGGGGCTGAATATACCCCATTGAATTTTGATTTTTATACAAATCCACAAACAATGAGTCAATTCGGGTCTGCCAATTTTTATATAGGGATTAAAGTAAACCCAGATTATCTCATTTCCTCCGGAGATATAAATGAAATGCACAGAAAAATGTTCAATATTGAGCAGAATGTAAATTCTGTAATTTCAAAATATGGTAATATTTATCAGATTGAGGATAGAACCCAGTATGTTGGTGAAAATTCTCAGTTTTCAATCATTTTCGCTTTGGTATTTGCACTTCCTGTGATTGTTATAGGTGCGTATCTATCCAAAGTGGGAATTGAAATAGATTTACTGGAGAGAAAAAGGGAGTTTGGGATATTAAGAATTCGTGGTGCGGGGAGTTTGCAGAGATTTAAATTTTTAATTTATGAAGCAATAATATATTCAATTATCGGTGGGATAGCGGGATATCTTCTTGGTGAGTTTATAGCATATATATCCAACATATCTCTTTTCCACCTTCCATTTTTCATCCTTGATATCAATTCATGGTCATTGATTTCTTCAATATTCATCTCTCTTTTCCTGTTCTTCATTGCCCTCTATAAACCATGGAAGAAAATAAAAAATACACCGCTTCTTGAACTGATTACCCATTACTCTCAGGAATTTAAAAAGCCAGAATACTCTCTCACAAAAGATGTTGTTCTATCCATAATATTCTGGGGATATCTTATTCTGGGAATTTACATATTTCGCACCACAAATCTCTATGGGGGATTCAATCTTCTGGTTATTATTGCCTTTATAATAGCAATCACATTAATTTTCATGCTTCCTCTCATTTTAATAGTTCTTCCACTTACCACGGCTCGCCTCATAACTCTTGGATTTCCCAGAATATACGAGTATATAAGTTTGGGGATAACCAAATTGATGAAAACATCAGGGGATATTGTAAAAAAGAGCGTGAGAAGAAATCCCAAGAATGTTGCATATCTTGCATTTATTCTCGCATTTTTACTCACTCTCGCAACATTTATGTCCGTGATTGTGGATAACGAATCATTTATTGCAGAGATTCAGGATGCTCAAACTGTGGGGGGAGATTTTAATGTTAAATCCAATAGCAATTCAATAAAGGATATTTTGAATTCTAAAAATGTGAGTTCCTACGCATTTTACACCACTGATTCCAACGCATATATTTATGGCTCTTATTCCACTGTAGCATTCACCAAATTTGATAACTATTCCAAAAGTGTTTATTATCTAAAATATTTCATAGAAAAAGGAAAATTGACTGAGAATGGAGTTGCAATAACGGAGGATTTGAAGAAAAATTATGGTATAGATGTTGGGGATGTTATTAAAATAGCCTTGATTCCTGAAGGAGAGGTACAGAATTTAACTTATAAGGATTATAAAATCACATGCGTAATGAGTTCATTTCCCGGGTTGAATGGAGATGTTTTGCTCAATAAAGATGTTTCGCCTGAAAATGCATCGGGGGTAATAATCAAGAGTGCTAATTTCGCATCCGTGAAAAAACAGCTTGATAATGCTGGAGTTTATTATGAATATAAAGGCTCTGCAAATTCCATGAGCACTGGAACAAATTACACAGAAATTCTCCTGATTTATCTCATAATTCTGGGGGCATCTGCAATTTTTGTGGTTCAGTATTCTCTCTATTTTAACAGGCGTGGTGAGATAGCATTGTATAGGGTGAGAGGAGCGAGGAGACATCAGGCAGCCGGAATTCTCATGGCTGAGGGAATAACAGTTATAATAATCTCTCTGATAATTGGCATTGTTGTGGGCTTTGCACTTTCTTATTTCATTCTATCCATACAGAGTGCGAGTTCACACCTGCCATCCATATTTATCATCGGCATGAATTTTCTTATTTCCATAGTCACGATGGTTTTAATATTCCTTTTATCGCACTACATTCTATCGCTTAAATTTGCAAGCGTTAATGTGGATGAAATAATAAGAGAAATAGGAGGTGAGATGTGAATGATTGAAATTGAAAATCTGATAAAGGTTTATCGCAGAGGAAAAATTGAGGTCATAGCAATAAGAGATGTATCCCTCAAAATCAATAAGGGAGAATTTGCAATGCTTTTTGGTCCAAGCGGTTCTGGAAAGACAACTTTTCTCCATTTGCTTGGGGGAATAGATAGACCCACTGCAGGAAAAATAATGGTGAATGGGAGAAATATAGCAATGATGAGTGATTCCGAACTTACAGAATACAGGAGAAAAGAAGTCGGGATAGTGTTTCAATTTTTCAATTTAATTCCCTCATTAACAGCATTGGAGAATGTCATGCTTCCACTTCAATTTGCTGGAGTACCCGCAGGGGAGAGAAAGGAGCGTGCTGTAGAATTGTTAAAATTAGTGGGGTTAGAGGATAGAATGAAACATTATCCCGGTGAGATGAGTGGGGGTGAGCAGCAGAGAGTTGCAATTGCAATAGCCATGGCAAATGATCCTCCTTTGCTCCTTGCGGATGAGCCAACAGGAGAACTTGATACTGAAACGGGATTGAAGATAATTGAATTGCTCAAGGATTTGAATGAGAAAGGAAAAACGATAATAGTAGCTACGCATGATATGAGATTGAGAGAGTATGCAACAAGAATACTTGAGATAAGGGATGGAAAAATAAGGGGATAGAAAGATTTATTCCTAATGATTTATTCTTGAATCTATGAAAATAACAGTTTACGATGGGGCAGATACAATCGGAGGAAATAAAATTCATATTGAAGATAACGGAAAAGGACTTTTTCTGGATTTTGGATTGAATTTTGCACACAGCGGCATGTACTTCAAAGAGTTTATAAAGATGCGCCCGACACGGGGTTTAAATGACCCTTTTGAGATGGGTTTATTGCCAAAGGTTAACACATACAGAGGCGACCTGATAACTGATGAGATAAATAGAGCATCATTGAAAAATATCCCTGTGGATGCAATTCTGCTCACCCACGCGCACATGGATCACTATGGAATGATAGGATACCTTGACTTTTCAATACCTTTAGTTGCTTCGCCCGAAACATTTGCCATACTCAAAGCATATCAGGATGCAGGGAGGAGTGAAATTGGGAGTTCTGCCATATACTCCATGGAGAGAGGTAAAAGGATAGAGGATTTCAGGGTGCTTTCTAACATTGATATTAAAACACACAATGTAAAAAAGCCTGAGAAAGTTGAGGAAAAATTAGATGCTTTAAAAGAGCATTATCGCATAAGACCTCTATTTTCAACAATAGAAATCCCAGATAAATTATTGGAGTTTATGCATTATCAAAGTGATAAAATAAAAATTGCACATTTTGAGAAGAACATGAAGATAGGAAATATAGGCGAATTACCATTCAAAATTCGTGCATATCCTGTAGACCATTCTGTGTATGGTGCAACTGCTTATGTTATTGAAGGTAATAAAACCATTGCCTACACTGGAGACATTCGTCTTCATGGAGAAAATGGATATAAAACACTGGAATTTGCAAAGAATGCAAGAGATGCAGAGATATTAATAACAGAAGGCACAAGAGTTTCCCCTGATAAAAAGTACCACTATGTAAGTGAGAAAGATGTTTATAAAAACTCTCTATCTGCGGTTGAAGATGAAAAAGGGTTAATAATTGCGGATTTCTCAGCAAGAAATTTTGAACGGCTCAATATTTTCTCGCATATAGCAGATAAAACGGGCAGAGTGTTGGTTATAACAGAGAAGGATGCCTATGCTGTAGAATCCCTGAGTCATGCAGGAATAAATATCAATATTGAACATGTTCAAATATACAAAAAACTCACAGACCATGTAGAATGGTGGCAGGAGTATATTGGAAGAGAAAAAATAAGAAAGAAAGAGAGCGAGAACGGGTTTAAGAAAAAAAGCAAGATGTGGGAGAACAAATTAATTGACCCCCATGAAATTCACACAGCCCCAGAAAGATATATTCTTGCCTTCTCTCTGTACGACATGCCCAATATGATGGATATAAAAACCCAGGGGGGCATGTATCTATACTCGTCAACAGAGGCATTCAATGAGGAGATGGAACTGGATTTTATAACTCTTCACAACTGGCTCCGTAGATATGAGATAAAAAGTGTTGGTTTTCACATGGATAATGGCAAGCCCATCTTTGAGGAAGGATACCATGCCTCAGGCCACGCATCGCAAGAAGATCTCAAAAAGGTAATAGAGATAATAGACCCCGATTACATAATCCCCGTTCACACTGAAAATCCATTGTGGTTCCGCAAGAATTTTGATAATACAAAAATAATCCGCAATGGAGAGAGCAGGAAGTTTTAGATTTCCATTATTTTTTTATTCTTAAATCCTATTATCGCATGGTGATATCATGAAGATAGGGATAATTGGAGGCTCTGGTGTTTACGGAGTATTCACTCCCCAAAAAAGCGTTAAGGTACACACGCCCTACGGCCCGCCTTCTGGAAATATTGAAATTGGAGAGATAAATGGAATAGAGGTTGCATTTATTCCTCGTCATGGAAAGGGACATTACATCCCACCGCATAAAGTGAATTATCGTGCAAATATACACGCGTTGCATTCTTTAGGAGTTGAGAGGGTAATTGGAATATCCGCTGTTGGCTCACTCAAAGAAGAATACAAGCCCGGTGATATTGTCCTCGTTGATCAGTATATTGATTTCACAAAGAAGAGAGAATATACATTTTACGATGGCCCAAAGGTTGTTCACATAAGCATGGCTGACCCGTTCTGCCCGGAACTGAGAAAGATATTCACAGATGTGTCAAGCTCTCTTGGATATAAAACCCACGAAAAAGGTAATTATGTATGCATAGAAGGACCAAGATTCTCAACACGAGCGGAATCAAGAATGTTTCGGCAGTTCGCGGATATAATAGGGATGACTCTTGTTCCCGAGGTTCAACTTGCAAGAGAGTTAGAGATGTGCTATGTTAATATTTCCACAATTACAGATTATGATGTATGGGCTGAAGAACCTGTAACCACGGAAGAAGTAATGCGGGTTATGAAGGAAAATGAGGAGAAGGTGAAAAGAATTCTTGAAGAGGGGATTCCACGCATACCTGAAGAGAGAAACTGTCCCTGCAAAGAT
>CAZVSZ010000024.1:0-14484 GCA_964630095.1 uncultured Thermoplasmata archaeon
ATTGAAAAGCGATATAGGAAAGAGCATAAATAGGATAATGCAATTCTCCTATGGTGATAAGATGATAGAAATTCGTTTTCACGGTAGAGGCGGACAGGGTTCGGTGATAGCATCAAAATTGCTTGCGAAGGCATTCTTCAAAGAGGGAAAATATGTGGCATCATTCCCCTACTTTGGTGTGGAAAGAAGAGGAGCGCCTGTAACAGCATTCACGAGGGTTGATGACAGACCAATTAGAGCAAGATATCAGATTTACGAGCCAGACTATGTAATCGTTTTGGATTTCTCGCTTCTTAAGGCAGTAAATGTCCTAAAAGGCTTGAAAAAAGATGGCTGGATAATAATAAACACCATAAAGGATACGAATGAAATGAAAAAAGAATTAGCCCACGGGAATATTGCAACTGTAGATGCCACAACTATAGCCATAAAGCATCATCTTGGCTCCCATGCAGCGCCCATTGTGAATACTGCAATTCTAGGCGCTTTTGCAAGGGTCAGTAATCTTGTGAAGATAGATACCGTTATGGAAGCGATAAGGGAATCTGCTCCTGCAAAGAGAGAGGAGAATGCCCTTGCTGCTAAGGATGCTTATGATAATGTGATTTTAGGAGGTGATTAAGATGGTAAATCTACCTGAAGACCCAACCCCCATAGCAAAGGTTCCGAGCACAGAGAATCTGACTGGTGAATGGAGAACATTCAGACCCGTAATTCATTATGAAAAATGCATTCGCTGCTTTATCTGCTGGAAATTCTGTCCGGAGCCGGCAATAGAATTTGATTCTCCTGATAAATATCCTGCACCAAAGCCAGCACTTGCAAAATTTGATACTGTGAAAATAAATTACAACTACTGCAAGGGATGTGGAATTTGTGCAAATGAATGTCCTGTGAATGCAATTGAACTTGTTCTTGAAGAATCAGTGGAGGAGGATTAAAATGATGATGATTTTAACTGGCAATGAGAGTGCTGCATGGGGTGCAAGGCTGGCAAAGCCGAAAGTAATTGCAGCTTATCCAATCACACCGCAGACAAGTATAATTGAGAAGATTGCAGATTTCATATCCAATGGTGAGATGGATGCGAAATATATACGGGTTGAAAGTGAGCATTCTGCAATGGCTGCATGCATAGCAGCGCAGAACACAGGAGTTAGAACATTCACAGCAACAAGTGCACATGGGCTCACTCTAATGCATGAACTGTTAATATGGGCATCTGGTGCTAGATTGCCAATAGTAATGAGTGTTGTTAATCGTGCCATGGCACCTCCATGGAGTGTATGGACAGACCAGCTTGATACAATGGCTCAGAGAGATACTGGATGGATGCAGATTTACACGGAGAACAATCAGGAAGTTCTGGATTCAATATTAATGGCTTATAAAATTGGGGAGAAGCATCATATTCTTCTTCCAACAATGATTATGGAAGATGCATTCATATTGAGTCATACATCAGAACCCGTAAATATTCCAGAGCAAAAAATTGTGGATGATTTCATAGGAGAATATGACCCACCTTTCAAACTTGAGCCTGGCAAGCCCTGGGGATTTGGCTCATTGATAATGCCGGAGGGTCCATACATGGAATTCAGGTACAAGATGGGAATTGCTATGGATGAAGCAAGAAGGGAGATAAGAAAAACTGTGGAAGAATTCAGTCAGGAATTTGGAAGAAATTATTCGGGGCTTGTTGAAGAATACAAAACAGAAGATGCTGATGCAATCATGGTAGTTCTGGGAACGATTGGCTCAACTGCGAAGGATGTTGTTGATAAGATGAGGAAAGAAGGAAAGAATGTAGGTCTTCTTCGTGTTCGCTATTTTAGACCTTTCCCATACGAGGAAATCAGAAAAATTGCAAAGAAAACAGATGCACTTGGAATAGTTGATAGAAGTTACACATTTGGTTACGGTGCAAATCTTTACGCTGAGAGCAAATCTGCACTTTACGGACACTCTGATATTCCTGTCAAAAATTATGTGATGGGCCTTGGTGGAAGAGATATAACCCCCGATATTCTTGAAAAGGTATACGATGATATGCTCAAAATTGCAAAAGAGGGAAGAGTGGATAGAGAAATTGAATGGGTTGGTCTGCAAGGAGATAAGAGGTGGTCAATATGAGAAAACTAACTATCCCCGAAGAGGAATACATGCTCCCCGGTCATACCGCATGCTTAGGATGTGGTGCCACAATAGCAATGAGATATGTTCTCAAAGCCCTTGGGAAAAATACGGTGATATCAATACCCGCATGCTGCTGGGCAGTTATTCCTGGAGTTTATCCCCGCAGAACTCTTGAAGTTCCTCTTCTATATACAGCATTTGAAGTTACCGGAGCTGCAATATCAGGAATTAGAGAAGCTCTAAATGCCATGGGTAAGGAAGATGTGAATGTTGTTGGTTTTGCAGGAGATGGGGGAACAGCAGATATAGGAATTCAGGCTTTGAGCGGTGCAGCTGAGCGTGGTCATAATGTATTTTACATAATGTATGATAACGAGGCATATATGAACACTGGAATTCAGCGTTCTGGCTCAACACCGATGGGTGCATGGACGACCACAACTCCGGGAGGTAAAAAGAGGATGTATAAATGGGAGCCAAAGAAAAGCGTGGCGGAGATTATGGTTGCCCATAATATCCCCTATGTGGCAACTGTTACAATTGCATATCCTGAGGATTTTATTTCAAAATTGAGAAGAGCAAAGGAGATAAAGGGACCAAAATTCATCCAGATATTATCACCATGCCCAACAGGATGGAGATACTCACCCGATAAGACCGTGGAAGTTTCAAGGTTAGCTGTCCAGACGAATTTCTTCCCTCTCTACGAGGTGATAAATGGAAAATACAGAATAACGATTAAGCCAAAGAAGCCAAAGCCCATCAGGGAATATTTGAAACTTCAGGGAAGATTCAGGCATCTCACAGATGAGGAGATTGAGAAGATACAGAAGCATGTGGACGAAAACTGGAAAGCTTTGCTCAAAAAGGAGAGGTGTTCGCAGGAGGATTGAGAATGAGATACGGGCATCTTTTGGAGGATAGCCCTCACAAGAAATTTTTTCTTCTTGGCAATGAGGCAATAGTTCGTGGAGCAGTAGAATCAGGAGTTAATTTTGCAAGCACATATCCCGGGACGCCATCAAGCGAGATTGGAAATGTTTTATTTGATATAGCAAAGAAAATGGGTATTTATTTTGAATTTTCAACCAATGAGAAAGTTGCATTAGAAGTTAGTGCAGCCGCTTCCGCTTCTGGACTTCGTAGCATGGTTTTCTTCAAGCATGTTGGTTTGAATGTTGCATCGGATGCATTTATGAGTGTTGCATATATTGGTGTAAATGGAGGAATGGTAATAGTATCGGCGGATGACCCGAGCATGCATTCAAGCCAGAACGAGCAAGATAACAGATATTACTCACAAATTGCAAATATACCAATGGTTGAACCATCCAGCGCTCAAGAGATGAAGGATTTCATAAAGGAGGCATTTGAAATATCCGAGAGATTCAAAATTCCTGTGCTATTCAGAACGACAACAAGGGTAAATCATGTCCGGGGCATAGTGGAGTATGGGGAGATAAAAAAAGAGAAGAAGGAGGGTTATTTCAAGAAAGAGCCAAATAGGTATGTGCCCCTTCCAAGAAATGCAAGAAGGATGCATGTGGAACTCGTGGAGAAAATGAAGAGAGTAGAAGAATACGGAGAGCATTGCCCCCTTAACAAAATTGATTTACATGGTGGAGAAATCGGGATAATAACAAGTGGTGTGGCATATAATTACATATCCGATTTCATCGTCTCTCATGAAATTAAGGCAAACATTTTAAAGTTAGGATTAACAAATCCATTCCCAGAGGAACTGGTGAGAAATTTCATGGAAAGTGTGGATAAGATAATAATTGTTGAGGAACTGGAGCCTTATTTAGAGGGAAAAACGAGGATTATAGCACAAAAATATGGCTTGAAAAATAAAATTTACGGAAAGATGGATGGTTATTTTCCGAGAGTTTACGAGTACAATCCGGATGTGATAAGGGAATCCATGTCAAAAATAATGAATATGAGTTTTGATACCAATGGTTATGAGAAAAAGGATATATCTCTTCCTTCCCGCCCTCCTGTTCTGTGTCCTGGATGTCCCCATCGTGCCACCTACTACGCCATGATGATGGCTCTGAAGCAACTGAAAATCAGAGATGCAATAATAACCACCGATATTGGATGTTACACGCTTGGAATCCAGAAGCCCTACGAGATGGCAGATTATCTCCTCTGCATGGGCTCAAGTATCGGAACTGCTGTTGGATTTTCAAAAGCAACAAAGCAAAAGGTAATTGGTTTTGTTGGAGATTCCACATTCTTCCATGCGGCGATACCGGGATTAATTGATGCTTATCACAATAATGCAAATCTTGTGTATGTGATTTTAGATAACAGAACAACTGCTATGACGGGGCATCAGCCACATCCCGGTTTGCCGATGAACGGGATGGGAGAAAAGGCACCTTATGTGGATATTGAAAAATTGGTTCGTGGCATAGGAATTGAATTCGTAAAGACAATAGACCCATACGATGTGAAGAATGCAATTAAGGTATTCAGGGAGGCAATTAACCATGAGGGCATATCTGTTGTAATAGCAAGAAGGGAATGTGCACTTTTATGGGATGCAAGGAGAAGAAGACAGGGAGAATGGTGGATTTACGAGATCAATCAGGATAAATGCACCCAGTGTGACCTCTGTTCAGATTGGCTTGCCTGCGCTGCAATATACAAGAAAGATGGAAAAGTGTATATAAATGATGCTTTGTGTGATGGCTGTGGAGTCTGCTCCACAATCTGTCCATTCAACGCCATTGAAAAGAAGGTGAGAGAATGAAAACGGGAATAGTTTTTGCAGGGGTTGGCGGGCAGGGAGTTCTGACCGCTTCATCAATTGTTGGAGAAGCGGCACTGAGAGCGGGATTGAATGTTGTTATGAGTGAGGTTCATGGCATGGCTCAGAGAGGGGGAATCGTGGTAGTTGAGATGAATATTGGAGAGGCGAAGAGTTCTCTTCTTGGAAGGGGAGAAGCGGATATAATTGTGGGATTTGAGCCAGTAGAAGCATACAGATTTCTTCATAAAGCGCATAATGGAAGTTATGTGATTGTAAACACAGAGTCAGTTATTCCCACAACAGCATCAATTGGCAATGAGAAATATCCTGATGTTGATGAGTTAATAGGGAGCATGGACTCTCTGAATGTTCTCTCTCTCAATGCAACTGAAATAGCTAGGAAAGCAGGTAATGTAATTGCAATGAATATTGTAATGTTAGGGGCACTATTATCTGTTCCGGCATTTCCCATAGGTGAGGAATACATAATTGAAGCAATAAAAGATAAGATAAATCCAAAGTATCACAAACTGAATTTGAAGGCTTTCAGAATGGGATATGAGACAGTGAATAAAGAATAACAATTTTATATCTTATTCTCTTACTTATCTTTATGAAAGGTGTAATACTTGCAGCAGGAGAGGGTAAAAGATTGAAACCCCTTACAACATATGCTCCGAAGGTAATGATACCTGTTGGAAACAAACCTGTTATAGAATACATAATTGAATCCCTTGTGAAAAACAACATAAGGGATATTGTGATTGTAATAGGATATTATGGGGATAAGATAAAGAGATATTTCGGAAACGGTGAAAAATTTAATGCCACAATAAAATATGTTGTTCAGGATAAGCAGCTCGGGACATCTCATGCTCTTTACCAGGTGCATAAAATTCACGAATTCGGAAATTTTATAGTTCTCCCGGGGGACAATATAATCGGAGAAGATGGGATAAAAAGGATAATGGATAGTGAGAAGAATACCATTCTTGCAGTTTACAGCGAGAGAGCATCAAAATATGGTGCAATTGAAATAAATTCAAGGGTTAAAATAAAGGAGAAGGAGAATATTGAAGAGAGTTTAATATTCACGGGAATAGCACATCTTGATTCAGAGATATTTGGAATAATAGAAGAAAACCTGAAGAATGGAATATACAATTTGCCTGAAGTTCTAAACACCATTGAAGATTTAAAGGTAATAAGATTTAATGGTGTTTGGGAAGATGCCGTTTATCCCTGGGATTTATTATCTCTCAACTCATCGTCCCTGAAAAGAATCACCAAGATCATATCGGGAAAAGTGGAGAATTCAACAATAACAGGGAATGTGGAAATTGGAGAGGGGAGCATAATAAGGTCAGGTTCAAGAATTATGGGTCCTGTGAAGATTGGAGATAACTGCGAGATAGGTGCAAATAGTGTCATTGTGGGAGATACCAGCATAGGAGACAGGGTGAAGATTGGCTCATTGAGTTACATTGAGAACAGCATAATAATGGATGGTGTGATAATAGGAGAAGGAGCGTATATAAAAGATTCAATTATTGGAATAGGAACTACGATTATGCCAAGATTCACATCGCTTTCGGGCAATTTCAGAAAATTGATTAACGGAGATATAATTGAATACCGTGCAGGAGCTGTTATAGGCGACAACACGATAGTGGGAGCGGGAGTTATTTTTGCTCCAGGTGTGCTGATAGGTGCAGATTGCAAAATTGGAAATTTAAAAATCATAAGGGATGATTTGGAGAATGGGGAGAGTGTGAGATGATATGTGTGGAATTGTAGGTTATATTGGATTCAGAAACGCCTCAGAATTGCTCATGGACTCACTAAAAAGATTGGAGTATAGGGGCTATGACTCCGCAGGCATTGCGGTGATGAATGGAAAGATGAATGTGGAGAAGAAGAAAGGTTACATAGAGAATTTGAATCCAGAATTTAATGGAAATATAGGTATAGGACATACAAGATGGGCTACCCATGGTAAGCCAAGTGATATAAATGCCCATCCATTTTTGGACTGCACTGGAAATTTTGCCATTGTGCACAATGGTATAATTGAAAATTACATGGAATTAAGAGAGAAATTGATTAGAAAGGGGCATAAATTCAAATCCGATACGGACAGTGAGGTGATTGTTCACCTTATTGAAGATAATTATAATGGCTCATTCAGGGATTCTTTTTTCAAATCCATAAAAATGCTCAGAGGCTCATTTGCAATAGTTGCAATTCATAACGGGGAAAGAAGGATAATGGGAGCAAAGAATGAGAGCCCTTTGATAATAGGACTGGGCGACCATGAAAATTTTGTTGCATCTGATATACCTGCATTTTTGAAGTATACAAATAGAGTGATAACGATGCAGGATGGTGAAATATGTGAAATAACAGATGATTTTGTTCGTATTTATGATTTTGATGGTAAGGAAAGAAAAAAGAGTGTAAGATTTATAAGTTGGTCTCCTGAGGATGCAGAGAAGGGAGGATATGAGCATTTCATGCTTAAAGAGATACATGAAGAGCCAGAGGCAGTTAAGAGAACAATACACTCATTATTTTCCAGAAACATAAAAATAGATTTTGATTTTGATAAATTTGTCTTTGTTGCCTGCGGCACATCTTATCATGCAGGTCTTGTTGGGAAGTATGCAATTGAGGAAATTTTGAGAATTCCGGTGGAGATATATTATGCATCTGAGTACAGATACAGGCATGAAGTGAGGGAGAATCCTCTCCTTATTCTTATAACGCAGAGTGGAGAGACAGCAGATACTATTGCTGCTGCAAAGATTGCAAAACAGAGGGGGTATAGAACCATCGGGATAACAAATGTTCTGGGAAGTTCAATAACAAATTATGTAGATAATGTAATTTACACTTCAGCGGGACCTGAGATAGGTGTTGCTGCAACAAAGACCTTCATTACGGAGATAATAGCAATATATTATCTCATTTTCAGGTATGGTTATGATAATGGCATTTTACCTAAGAGCGAATTTGATTTTTACATGGATAATCTCTGGAAAACACCGGAACTTGTGGAAAAAGCCCTATCTCTGGAAAGTCTTGCAATTGAAGAGGCAAAAAAATTGAAAAAGTATGAAGATATATTTTATATTGGGAGGGAGATAAATTATCCTGTTGCAATGGAAGGTGCGTTAAAGATGAAGGAAATCTCTTATATTCATGCTGAGGCTTATCCAGCAGGAGAATTGAAGCATGGTCCACTTGCACTGATTAATGAAGGAACGCCCGTGATTTCCATTGTGTCAGGGGACAGGACATACGAGAAGATGCTCTCAAACATAAGGGAGGTGAGTGCGAGGGGTGCCTATGTAATAGCATTATCTCCTCAAAAAGAGGTGAGGAAATATGTTGATAAATGGATTAAAATGCCCTCTTCAAATTATCTATTTTCTCCAATTCCTAACAGTGTTTTTCTTCAACTTCTTGCATATCATACTGCAAAAATTCTTGGGAGAGAAATTGATAAGCCAAAAAATCTGGCGAAAAGTGTGACAGTGGAGTGATGAGCAGTAAAAATAAATAGTTGAAAAGCATAATATGGATGGTGAGAAAATATGATATGCGAACTATGTGGTAAAGATGTGCCTCATCTGAAAAAGGTTATAATTGAGGGGGTAGTTTTAAATGTATGTGATGAATGTGCAAAATTTGGAACAGAAATTAAAGGAGACAAAATACCAAAAAATGTAAAATATCTGCCACCGGAGGTGGTAAGGGAGAGGATTGAGAGGAAGAAAAGAAGGAGGGATAGGGGACTTGATGAGGAGGAAATTTTAGTAGAGGATTACCCAGAAAGAATAAGAAGAGCAAGGGAAAAATTGAAAATGACACAGGACGAACTGGCAAAAAAGATACTTGAGAAAAAGACAGTAATATCAAAGATAGAGAGAGGAGAGATGAAGCCTGATGAGAAACTGATAAAGAAATTAGAAAAGGTATTGAATATAAAATTGAAAGAAAGAGTGAAGGATTCGTATATGAAGGAGGAGAAGAAGGCAAGAGGTATGACTCTTGGAGATATAATAAAGGGATCAATATGACTGATTATGTAAGCCTGATACTATTTGGGATAATAATCGTAATATTAATAATCATCGTTCAGTATCTCATGAACCCATACTGGAACCACTTGGGAATTAGGCATTTAGAAGAGGGAAAGAAGGAAAAAACTGAGGAAGAGAGAAAAAAAGAAGAGGAATTTTACAGAGAAATATGGAAGGGAAGAAAAAAATCAAAGAACAAGGGCTCTGATTAATCCTCTCACAGGAATTCCATCTATTTCATCCCATGATGTTTTGTTTACAATCACAATAACCAACTTTGGCTCTCCCCCCGCTTTTTTGATGTCATCAATTGCCTTTCGCACTGTTTCTCCTGTGCTCAGAACATCATCCACAATTACAACTTTCTTTCCCTCTACATGGGCATAATTGGATGAAAATGCTCCCTCTTCCCTCATTGGATGCGGCCTATATACGATTAGTTCAACTCCCATCTCCTCTGCAATAAATGTTGCATAGGGTATTCCGTTTATGAGGATCCCGACCATCCCATCCACATCAAATTCTCTTTTTTCCATCTCCTCAAGTATTATATCTGTCATAATCTCCGATATTTTTGAAATTCTGTATGGATATATCCCAACGCTTCTCCATCCAATTTTCACATCCTTGGGTGCCTCTTCCTCTTCAAATCCCTTGGTGAGAAGCCACTCAACGGTATTTGTTGATAAATGTAATTCTGCTCCTATCTCCCTGACATCCAGTCCCTTCTTTCTTAAATCCATCGCCCTTTTTGCAAGTTCTTTAATACTTTTCATATAATCACCTCAGCACTCATAGGGTTCATCATCAGTCAGCAACCCTCTTTTCATCATCGGAGAAGGATTGCGTGAAAATATTTAATACTTATCCCCCATGCACACGCATGTTTGAATTTTCAGTTCCCTGTGGGAATAACGAAAAACTGAAAAAGGTTGTGGAGAGAGTAAAGAAAGATGTGGAACTCAATACTCTTCTAAAAGCATCTAACATAATTGCAATAGATAGATTGGGATTCAATGATCATGGTCCCGTGCATGTGAAAATAGTTGCAAATTTGGCATTGAAAATGCTGAGAATTTTGATTTCAAGGGGAATAGTTCCAAGTATTGTCAGGGATTATTCCATGAGCAATGAGGATGCTGAAGTTGTCGTTGTATTATCCGCCATTCTCCATGATGTTGGACATGCCATTCACAGGATTGAGCATGAGGACAATAGTGTTGTTTTAGCATCACCATTAATTGATAGATTTCTTAATGGAATTTATGAGGAGGAAGAAAAAACCATAATGAAGGTGGAAATTTTACATGCAATATTCTCCCATCGTGCATCCATAATGCCGCTGACTATTGAAGGTGGTGTGTTAAAAATTGCAGATGCTCTTGATATGGAGGAGGGAAGAGCAAGGATTCCATTTGAGGCAGGAGAGGTAAATATCCATTCAGTATCAGCACTGGCAATTAAGGAAGTACATGTTGAGGAGGGAGAGGATAAGCCATTGAAGATAACTATCAAAATGAGAAACTCCGCAGGAATATTTCAGGTTGATGAATTATTAAAGAATAAAATTGAAATGTCTGGAATAAAGAATCTTGTGGAAGTGGAAGCGGAGGTTGTTGGGGAGAGAGAGGAGAAGATTGTGAGCAGGGTAAGATTTTAATGTTTATTCAATCAGAAAACATTAATCTTTAATTTTTCCCTTCTTCTATTTTTATGAGTTTTGTAAGTAAATCCCTTAGAGTTTCTAAATTTTTCATTATTTCAGATAATTTTTTCTTTTGTTCCTCAGAAGATGCTTTCATAGATAACTCCCCCAGAATTTCAAGAAGGGGTATAACCTCCCTGTTAAGTAACTCTTTTGGTTGTTCTATAAATTTCTCTGCAAAAATGGGATTTGGTGAAAAATATTTAACTCTCTTTTCTCTCTTCATAGTGACCAAGTCATCTCTAACAAGTCTTTTTAGAGATGTGGAAATTGATGTTCTACTTAAATTAGTTAATTTTAAAAGATTCTCTATGGTGAGCGGTGATTCGCTTAGTAAAAGATTTCCATAAATGTTCCCTTCAGTATTTGTATAACCCCATCTAACCATAATTCTTTCCACTAATTCAATGAATTTCTTCTTTTTTCCATGAATATGCATTAAATCACCTTAAAAAAGATAAAAGAGAGAAATAATATAATTTTTTGGTTTACTTTTTGTATGCTATTAGAACTCCGCCGACCAGTGCAATTATTGCTCCTATCCAGAAGAAGCCACCGTCAAATGCAAATGTTATCAGTGCAAGTACCACCACTGTCCATCCAACTCCTGCTGGACTCTTCTTGTAGAAAGGCACTGTGATGAACATTATGATGCTCAGCACTATCTCCACCCATCCAGTTGTAACTGCATCGCTGACCGACCAGATATATAAATTCCCCGTAGCCAGTGCAACTGCTCCATCTATGAGTATGAGCAGTGCCCCCACTATTGATGTCCACAGTCCCGTAGTTCCCATTTTTTGAGTTCCTTCTTCAGCCATTTTATCACCCCATGCCTACATGTAAAACAAATATTTAAACATTTCCGATATATCAGTTATTTCCGATATATCAGTTATTTACATTACAGTATTGAAATTTTCACATCTCAAATGCTCTGTTGCATAAAGGCAGAGTAAACATGAAATATAAGATATGCATTATGAAAACATGTTTGGCTGGAGAAAAATAAAAAGCCTGTAAAGCGAGGAGAAATCCTGCTAAGTTTAGATTTCATAAACAGGATTGATGAAGAATTGAAGGAAATGAATAAAGGGAAGAAAGGAAGGCCATACAAATACCCTAACTCACTTTTTATATTTTTAGGATATCTTTATTTATTCATCCACAATTCCAGGATATTAGAAGGAAAAGGGGAGATATTCTGATTGTGGATTCAACGGGATTTTAAATAGTAAGAAGAGGATGAAATTGCTCATAATAACAGTTCCACACTAAAGTCCAAATTTCGCCTCGCCCTGTTTTAAAGTGAGAAATAGACAAATAAACTACACTTGAGACTACCCAAACAAAAACTTAATTAATAATGAAAGTTATATACTCGCTAAGGCGACTCTCATGAGCTCTCTAAAGAGTTATAGCAGTTTCGTAGGTGACCGACACATCATTTTGCCGAGGAAAAAGAGAGAAAAACATTCAGCGAGATTTATTGTGGTGATAGGAATCTTAGTGATTGTGCTATTGAGTTCTCTTGCAATTTGGCTTGGAAATAGCAATGTAAAAGAAAATATGCTGAAGATAAGCAATGGAGGGATTAGAGGATACACCTCGCATGGTGTGATAAGGATAAACAGCAATTCAGATTTTGATACATCGCATGGAGTTGTAGGGGGGAGTGGAGCACAAAATGATCCATATATAATTTCAGGGTACGACATTGATGCACATGGTGCTGGAGATGCAATTTATATTGGGAATACCACGGCATATTTTGTGGTGGAGAACTGCTATTTGCACAATGCATCTTCTCACTCTGATCCTTATTTTAGAGGAGCCAGTATAACGCTTTACAATGTGAAAAACGGGAAAATAAGCGTGAACAACATCACGAGCAACGATTGGGGCATCTATCTGTATTCATCCTCAAATAACAACATAACAAATAATACTGTGAATTCCAATTCTGATGGAATTGACTTAGAATCATCCTCAAATAACAATAATGTGATAAATAACACCGCAAATTCAAATGATTACGGCATTATTTTGGGTTCTTCCTCAAATAACAACATAACAAACAATAAAGCAAATTCAAATTCTTGGGTCGGAATTGATTTATATTCATCAAATAACAATATAATAAACAACACAGTGAATTCAAACAAATACGGAATTTATTTATCTTCCTCAAATAGCAACATCATAAAAAACAACACTGCAAATTTAAATGATGATGGATTTGATTTAAAATCTTCCTCAAATAGCAACATCATAAAAAACAACACCGCAAACTCAAATGGTAATGGAATTTATTTAGATTCTTCATCAAATAACATAATAGCAAACAATACCGCAAATTCAAATGATTATGGGATACATCTGGAATATGCGTCAAATAACAACATATCAAACAACACAGCAAATTTAAATTCCAGAGGAATTGATTTATATAAATCCACAAACAACAACATAACAGGCAACACGGTGAATTCAAATTCTGATGATGGAATTATTTTGCATGTTTCATCAAAGAACAATAATGTAACAAACAACGCAGCAAATTCAAATAACTATGGAATTTATTTATCCCGTTCCACAAACAACAACATAACAGGCAACAATCTAACAAAAAATCACTTTTATTCCCTTTATGATGACGGAGATAATGGGTGCAACTATGTTGATCTATCAAATATGGGTGGTGATGGAAAACCGATAAGATATGTGCACGATGCATCAAATGTTGTAATTAAAGATACTGATGAATACTCTGAAATAATATTTTGCAATGTAAAAAACTCTTTAATTGACAATGTTACTGTCTCAAATCCCATATCAAAAAGTGATGGTATCGTTCTTACACATTCCAACAGCAATACCATAAATAATTCAAATCTAATTAGCGATTACTATGGAATCTATATATATTATGGCTCAAATAACAACATAACAAACAATACCGTGAATTCAAATAGCATCGGGATTAATCTATTTTACACTTCAAATAACAACATAATAAACAGTACGGTGAATTCAGATAGTCAATATGGAATTTATTTATCTTCACTCTCAGAGTACAACATCATAACAAATAACACAGCGAATTCAAATGATTATGGAATTTATTTATCTTCTTCCGATAAGAACCATATAACAGGCAACAACCTAACAAATAATAGCGTTTATTCTCTTTTTGATGACGGAAATGCTGGGTGCAATTATGTTGATTTATCAAATATGGGCGGCGATGGAAAACCGATAAGATATGTGCACGATACTTCAAATGTTGTAATTAAAGATACTGATGAATACTCTGAAATAATATTTTGCAATGTAAAAAACTCTTTAATTGACAATGTTACTGTCTCAAATCCCATATCAAAAAGTGATGGTATCGTTCTTACACATTCCAACAGCAATACTATAAACAATTCAAATTTAGTTGATGATTACTATGGAATCTATATATCTTCAGGCTCTTACAATCGTATCTACAACAACTCCTTCTACTACAACCATGGCTCTGGAGATACATACGATTCATCACATGTGCAGGCATACGATGGCGGAACAAACAACTACTGGAACACATCGGGCACGCCTCATGGCTATGGCAATTACTGGCACGACTGGGCAAATAACAATGATACGAATGACAATAATAACGATGGTATTGTGGACTGGGCATATAAACTGGATGGCTCCGCAGGTGCTGAAGATCACTATCCACTGAAAATCTCAACTCAGCCAATACCAGAATTTTCCACAGGAATATGGTTTTTCATAGTTGTGTTAAT
>CAZVSZ010000025.1:0-14190 GCA_964630095.1 uncultured Thermoplasmata archaeon
CAGAACCCGAATTTCCTGAAAAATCACCTGAGAAGAGGATTTGTGTGGAGGAAATCTCCTTATTGATATTAAACCGGATTCCTCCCGAAAAAACCTCACCACGATAACTATGGTCATCAATACTTATATTTCCAGATGTTACTTCTGCCCCAGATACAAGAATATCTATGGAATTTAATTTGAATTTATCGGGTGAGATGGTTTTGATTGAATAAATAGGGTTATTATTTTCTATTATATCTGTAATACCCTTTTGAACAATCATTACTGTTTTCTTGGATATTGTTATTGGTGGACTGATATAGTAATTATCGGATTTATCTATCAATATCAATTTTGATGAACTTTTAATGTCATTCAATCTTCCCTCAATTTGAGAATTTTTAAAGGAATAAATTAACCCACCTGTTGCTGTAAAATTCCAGAAATATCTTGAAGATATATACTTCCAGATATGGGCACCCTGAATCTTTCCATTCCATCCATATAGTTCAGCAATCAGGTTAGCATATATTCCATGTATGTAATATCCCCCATTGCCATTATCAATCGCCAGATAGATACTTTCATTATTTTCAAACAAACCATATTTTTGAAGGTAGAAATAAAATACTCCATTATAATAACTAAACTTATAATTTATTTGTCCTGTTGCATAGCCTCCAATTTCTTTCCAATCATCAAAGTTCCCATCAATCTTTATCCCCGGGGATATATAGAGAATTGATGCCAGAATTGCAGATATAACAACAATTGCAATCACTATGATTGGAAGAATTTTCATACCTTCCTTTTTCGGAAATTTAAGTGGCGTGAAACCATTTACAAAGCCCTCTTTTGATATAATTCCCACCTTGTTTATATACTCTCTTTTTATTCTAATCTCTTTTTTTCTTACACCGGTACGAAGCGCTGCTTTAAATATTATATTCAAAGCATCTCTATCTTCAATACCAAGAATATTGACGATATCCTCTTTCTTAGCCCTTGCAATTTTTTCCACATCATACCCATTCAAGGCAAGAATCTTGGCTTTTTCTTTTTCCAGGGAAAGAGAAATTGAAATATCGGTAATTCTTCCCATAATTTCTCTGGCAGTTGCAATTATTGCTCTTATCTTCCCGTTGGGTAATCTTCTCAGGTATTTTTTTAAATCATCATAACTCATATTGGCTATTTCTTCAATACCAATCCCCGCATCACGAAGTTTCTTTGCTCTCTTACTACCTATATAGGGAAGTTTTGTATATTCATCAATCATTCTATCAATCCACCAATATCCGTCTTATATTTATTTGCTTCATCCTCCATCCCAAGAGATGTAAGAAGAAAATAATAATTTATCTTGGCTGCTTTCTTATCCTCATCCACGGATATTGCCTTCTCAAGAAGTCCCCTCGCCTTTTCATAGTCTCCCTTTTCCATATAACATCTTGCAAGATTATTAAGCGCATTATAAAAATTGGGGTCATCTTTAAGAACTGATTGGTATACTTCCATTGCTTCATCTATTCTCCCAGTGCGGAAATATAAATTCCCTAAATTTGTTTTATATACCTTATCATCACTTATCCTTGCAAGTTTTCTTAAATACTGCTCACTTTCATTATATTTCCCCATTTTCATAAGAGAGACACCAAGCCCGTTAAGGACTCTCTCATCATCAGGCAGATATGGATATGCTTTTTTGAAATGCATCACAGCATCGGGATATTTACCACTCTCCATAAATTTATATCCTTTCTCAATATCGGTCATCACTCCTCTGCCCTTAATCTGGACGATTAGAAAATTCCCTGTAAATATGAAGAAGGCTATGGATGAAAGAATGAATATACTCATATCGTATATTCCGTATGTTCCATTCCCATGTATTCCAAATAGTTCATGTGAGGGGGCAAGAAACAGGAATGATAGAGACAGAAGAATAAATCCCATGTTTTCCTCTTCAATATTCTTCTTCTTTTTTAAGGATAGAAATATTCCAAAGAGTACGAGAATTATGCCTATTGTAATGATTATGTAATCAATTACTGTGAATTTTAGAGTCAGAAGCGCTCCAATGGGTGGCATAATTGCAAGCATTGCAAGCCCAGTATAGGAAGATACTATACCCCGCGATTCACTCTTATCCATCTCTTTGCTCAGAAGAAGTCCAAGGAGAGATACAAGGGCAATCAACCCGCCAATGAACCAGCTGAAAAATGTAAGCACTACTCCTATTCCAAGCAGGAGCAGAGATGGAACCAATAAAGAATTGTTCTTTCCGATTTTCATATAGTATAAAAATGTGAATGCCAGTGATAGTATTGCCAGTATGAATATAATCTCCGTGGAGACAACAAACACAGGTTCAACATCCCAGCTCCCAAAGAAGAATATGAGTAGTGAGGAAATCACTGTTGCTATATCCAACCCGAGCACATATCCCATGTTCTTTTCCATGATGATATGATTATCTTCCCATTATTTTAAATTTTCGGTGGTTTAAAGCAACTTACCATAGGAAGTCATGAAATCACTTCCTTTAACTATAGAATCCATTGAATATAACAAGAATGCGATATTTAAGATTTTCAAAATCCAAAAGTAAAAAAAGAAAAAGAATAAAATTACTCTTCTTCAAGTTCTTTATTTTCCTCTTTATCTTCTATTGTTTCTTCCTCTGTTCCTGTGATCTGGGACATCTTTGGCATTCTCATAAGTGCTATTCCACCTATTATCAAGGCTATTATTGCCAGTATTACCCCTGTCCAGCCAAGAATCTGATTTATGGATATGCCATTATCCTGTGCTTTGTTCTTATCACTGAGTTTTCCTATGTCATCATTGATTTTGTTTATATCATTATTTATCTTATTTATATCACTTTGCAAATCATTGATTTTTCCGTTGAGGACTGTGATATTCGCACTTATTCTGTTAATAAGGTCAGTTCTTGCATCTTCTATCGCTTTGTTAAGTGCTGTAACATTTTCCTGCAATTCATTGTTTAATATATTTAGTTGCGTCTGCAAACTGTTCACCTGTGTCTGGAGATTATTTATCTCGCTTTGTAAATTGTTAATTTCAGATTGAAGTGTGGCATTGAGATTGTTAATCTGATTCTGCAAATCGTTTATCTGATTCTGGAGATTATTTACCTGCGATTGTAGACTTGTTATATTCTGCCATAGTTCAGGTAGCTGTGGGAGATATAGTGCTGTTACCGTTATGTTAACACTATTCCCGGCGGAATCTGTTGCAGTAACAGTGAATATATTTTGCCCTTCTACAAGAGTTGCCTTGTAACGGAAATCTCCATTAAAATCAACTGGGACAAGTACTCCATTTATTGTAACTGTTGCATCTGGATCTGTTGTTCCATTTATCCATAGAGTTGAATTGTATGTGAGAGGAACATTTCCATTCACCGGTGAGGATAGTTCTAAGGATGGGGGTATGGCGTCCACAGTAAATGTCCATGAGGTGGTAGACGAACTATTTGTGTTACCTTCCCCGTCTACTAAGGTAACGTTTACTTCATGCTCTCCATCGGCAAGCATAAACGGCACTTCAGCTGTTATTGTCCCATTGTTGTTACCATTGTAATTATCCAGTATTCTATAGGAGGGTATTTTGATTCCATCTATAGTTATATTGATGTATTTAAATCCACTGTAGACCTTATCATGATAATCTATAGATATCACAGGCTCCCTTGAATTCACAACACCCGTTGGTGAGTAACCAGTAATCTCTGGAGCGGAATTATCTTGGATATATCTTGAATTTAAAATTCCTTTGATATTATTCTCGCTCCCGCCGGTGCTCAGCGTCGCATATTCTCCTGGGGTTGTTGAGTCCATTTTAACTCCTACTCGTCCTCCAAACACGCATGTGGATGTTGTTAATGTTGCCTGAGCAAAACTTCCAGAGGTAACGGGCGCAAAGTTGACAGTGCCTGCATATTCAGATGCTGTGGCAATGGCATCTATCTTAAAGCCTGAATAGTTAGTGTATTCATCAGACCAGAGTTCCACGTACACTTTTGAACCCGGTATGTAATCCGTCCAGAAATCGCTGTAAAAGCCAGTGTACCAAGCAACTGGCGTCATGTTCTGATCATATATGATTACAAAATCATACCAAGGCTCAACATTCAGATATGCAAAGTGGATAAATATTCCTGGTGCATAGGGTGGTGCATCTATCTCCCATGTGTGATCATAGTTGTTCGGATACGGGTGAGGTGATTCAACATCTATGGTGCGTATATTTCCATAAAGATACACATCCGTTGAAGTTGCATCGGATTTAAGAGGTCCATAATTGTAAATTTCAACGCTTATATTCATACTGCTTGCATCACTTGTTAATTCCACACTCGCATTAACAGGTGCAACATCATAGGTAAGCACCATAAACCAGGAGATGCCATAGTACCCGTTGGTGTAATACATACCAACATCGTTTGCGGTGTTATTATCCCCAGGAGTTACTGTCTGAACATAGATCTCATCGTACCATCCATGATGTGGAGTCCACGGTACAGTGTAGAAGACAGTCTGACCTGGTGCAATATTAACATTGTGAATTACAGCAAATGTTTCATAGTCATCCATCACATAAACTGTTGTATCACTTATCTCCGATGTACCTACATTGGTAAGTTCAAATGTCAGATTATTTGATTCATTATATACCGGATCTTTTTCTATGAATACCTTCTGTGCCCACACATCAAGTTTCAGATGAACTCTGAACAACGCCCAGTTTGCATTATTGCTCGTATCCGAATCTCCAGATACAATTGCATTTGCTACCAGGTACTGCCATCTTGCTGATGAATTGTATGGAGAGTCCCATGTATGGTTAATCGCCCATAGATTAACAGCTTTCCATGGCAGTGTCACATAAACAAATTCTCCAGGTGCAATGGAGGAAATAGTTACATTGCCTAACAAGACTAAGGGATGTAAAAGATCTCCACTCTGAAATACCAGCGTATAATTCTCAAGATAGAACTGCACTTTTACATTACTTGCAACAGCATCTCCAGAGTTATAAACAACTGCTGTTACATTCGTTGTTTTTCCATAAGCTACCTGTTCATAATCAATCAGAGTTACCACCTGAACATCTGGAGCATTTGCTTTTACATCGGTATTTGCGGTATTGCGAATATGCATAAACTTCATATCCTTAAGGGATAGATGAATACTCGGTGGTTGGGGCATCTGGCAGTCCATATAGAATCTTGTATTCTTTCCATCTTCGCCGTAAATGCTGAGCATGTATAAACCCTCACGATTGGGCGTAAATGTGTATGTAAAATTATTTAGACCATTGTATGAAGAGACGGGTGTGAGTGTTACATTGTCAAGGATAAAGTCATAGTAACTCCAGTAATCCTGCTCAATGTAAAGAAGTTCGGCCTTTACAGTTGGAGATGTTGAATTTATATTCACAGTTACCGGTTGCCCTCTCGTTATTATTGGCATATCACTGGGGTCATAAGTGGCGTTTGGCATAATTGCCTGCGGCAAAGAGTATGATGGATTGGTAGGACCGCTTCCAGCAACCTTTAATGCAGGATCTCCTAACAATGAGTACTCAAAGTATGACCTTGCCCATGGATTGTCGTTTAGTCCAGTTCCATTTGGGTCTCTCTCGCCTAACCATGGAATCCAGTATGCATACTCAGCATGCGCATAATACGCCATTAAACCAAGGGTTACATTGCCATAATACGCAGTTCCAATATAATATCCTGCAATTGTTCCATCCTGCGTTATTAAATCTCCGAAGTCATTGGGTGCAATTAGTGTTCCTTTATCAAAGTAGGCAAGGCCGCTTCCATACGCTATACGGTCAGCACCAAAATAGGCAATGGTGCCCTTGGGAGAATACAACATCTGCTCTGCTATAGATGTTCCACCGTTTATTCCCCATGACATCTCGTAAGCAGGATACATCTCCTCGTCCCATGCACCGTTAAGGCAGGAACCAGAGATGTAAAGTGGAAGAGAACCATAAGATCCCTTCATTGGGAAATCCCAGGCACTTATTTCATCATTGTGGTGCCAGAATGAGATTCCAGAGCCATGGGTAACTTCAACTATCATATCACTGTTGTTCATCATGCTCACAAAGTTGTTGTATGTGAAATTTCGGAGAGTATGGAAATATTCGGTTATATTTGTTCCATCAAGCCATCCATAGTTCATAGGTTCTGTAACACCTGTTTCTCCAAGGAAATATGGAGTTTCAAAGACCTGCCCTCCAGAAAGGGTGACATTCTGAATTCCGGCTGTCTTATGCTGTGCATAATAAATTATCTTATCAACTACCTGGCTGGCGGTTATATTATTCACAGGTATCCTTCCAACCATGAATGTTGGAGTATAGTCAAAATGTGTGCTGTCATAATTTGGAGATGCGTACATAGCATCAGTGGGTATCCAGGCATCGTAGTAATCATACCATCCGAAATACGCAAGAAGATACCATAACTGGTCATCGTAGTAATAACTTGGTGGTACCATTCTCGCATTACCGAATATTGTTACATAAGTCACATTATTTCCATTTGATTCATTCTGCAGAAATGCTATTATCTTCTTTGCAAGGGTGTAGTTGTATCCTTTAATCATGCTCTTTTCCAATGGGAATGTCCAGTTACCTAATGCGCTGTATGGATCCGTTGTTGCATTTCCATAACCGTTCACCGGTGGATTTCCTGCAGGCTGGAAATTGTTTGCAATCCAATCTGTGGTAACAACCCAAGATGTTACCCCTGTGGAGTTATGGAAGTCAGCAAGTCTCTGTGCCTGTGCCTTTAATTCGGGAGAGGTTATAATGATGTTGGGAACATCAATGGGTGCACTACTTGCACGCACCTTTTCCACCTGATAGGTCACAGTAACTCTTATTGTTGGATAGATGATTACCTTTTCAGTAACGGGATTGTACTTCACTGGGAATAAATGTGCATCCACAATAGTTCCATTCCATGCATTATCCACCCTGTACATAATGTTTTTTGTGGGATAGAATTTATTGCTATCATATACTTTTTTGTTCATTGATGGTGGTGCATATTTGTCGGGCATCTTATATCCATCCTTCAAAACAGGCGCTTTTGCAGGAGATATCTTGGCAAATCCGTAGTTTATAGGCGTGCCTGCATCAACGCTCACATTCACTACCTTTGCATGTTTTGGCAAATTGAACTGCATATTTTTCACAGGCACCATTGGTGAGCCAGGTATTCCGTTTAATCTGAGACCATTTACTACAATGTAGTGCCCATCAGGGTTAGATACATATCTCACATCTTTTATGTTTATTGTTACTATTTTAGTAAGTGTTTGCATGGTATTGGGCGTTAGTGGGGTCTGTGCAGAGCCCATACTCATCACTGAAAACGCTGTAAGTACTGTAGCGATAGTTATCACTACACTTATATATTTTCCATATCTTTTTCCCTTTTTCATATTTTTCCCTCCTTTAAGGGTAACCCCCAATATAAATTCAAATATTTATAGTTTCTCCCAGATTTCTCACGGGATAAAAATCCTTTGGGAGTAAGTATTTTATCCATTTGCACATTCCCTTATCTATGTCTGCAATTATAAATCCATGGTCATCTCAGCAGTTTAAAGATTATATACGCCTTCGTAATGAATTTGGAATTGAGGAATTCAAATTTAATTTGCCAGAGCCACCGGCGATATTCAGAAGAGGAGTAATCTTTGGACACAGAGGGTTTGAATATATATATGAGAGAATAAGAGATAAAAAGAATTTTGGGGTCTTAACTGGATTAATGCCCTCCGGAAGGATGCATTTAGGGCATAAGATGACTATTGATCAGGTAAAGTATTATCAGAGTCTTGGAGCAGATGTTCATATTGCAGTTGCAGATATAGAATCTTATGCATCTCGTGGGATATCTTTGGAGAAGGCAAAAAAATTAGCAATGGAAGAGTATATTCCAAGTTATATAGCATTGGGATTAAATCCAGAAAATATGGAGGTGTATTTCCAATCCCAAAGAAAAGAAGTGAAGGATTTGGCATGGGAAATGGGGAAGAAGATAAATTTAAATGAATTCACATCAATATACGGATTCAAAGAGACCACAAATATGACACATGTTTTTTCTCCCTTAATTCAGGTTGGAGATATTCTTCATATTCAACTTGATAAATTTGGTGGGAGAAGACCAACAATTGTTCCAGTGGGAGTTGACCAGGACCCTCATATAAGATTAACAAGAACCCTTGTGGATAGATGGAGAATGTTCAGTATATTAAAACAGAATAATAAAATAGGGATATTCTATAAAGGAGAAGATTCCGAAAGAAGATTGAAAGATTTAAAGGAAATTTTGGAATCCTCTGGATTTGATGAAATTAAAGTGAATATTCCATATAAGGCTCTATATGTTTCCGGAAATTATGATATTATAAAAATTGATGATGCGGTAATAAATTATGAAAAGGGCTTTAATGATTTCTGCTTCTACGCTCCCGCAGCAACATATCACAGACTAATGACGGGTTTAACAGGAGATAAAATGTCATCATCCATGCCTGAAAGTGCAATATTTTTAAGCGATAAGCCAGAAGAAGCGGTAAAGAAAGTTAAAAATGCTATCACCGGTGGAAGAACAACTCTTCAAGAGCAAAGGAAATATGGCGGAGTACCAGGGAAATGCTCCATTTATGAACTCTTTGTATATCATCTCATAGATGATGATAAAAGATTAACAGAAATATATGAAGATTGCAGGAATGGGACAAGAGCCTGTGGGGCATGCAAGAAAGAAGCATCTAATATCCTCTCTGAATTTCTTGTGGATTTTCAGGAAAAAAGAGAAAAAGCAAAAGATTACATAAAAGATGTTGTATCCTTGGATTAATATTATTCTTCATGCAAAGGTTTAAGTAATTCCTTGTATATATATCGTATACATGGGTGAAGAAAAAGAAGTATATCCCTTAGCGGAGTCTGATATTAAAATAGTGCGGACTGAAAATTATCTGGCTGCTAAAGTAAGAGGAAGGGTTATTGTAATTTATCCTGAAGATTAATTTTTTCTTATTTTAACGAGAAAATCATCCAAGTCATTTGGAACAATAGTATCCTCAAAAATCTTTTTTGCATCTTCTTCTATAATTTTAGAATTTTTATACCTTGGGCTTATATGCACTAAAAAGAGTTTTTTTACTTTTGCTTTTTTGGCGATTTCTGCTGCCTGCCTCGCCGAACTGTGCCCGTATTCATTTGCTCTTTTTTCAAGAGATGAATCAACTGTTGCTTCATGAATGAGAACATCAGCATCTTTTGCAAATTCAATCATTTCTTCCATGGGTCTGGTATCTCCAGAATATACTATTTTTCTTCCTATTCTCATTCCGCTTTTCACATCCTCTATCCTTATCTTTTTTCCTTCGTATATAACTTCACCTTCTTTTCTCAATTCTTCTAGGATTTTACTATTTAACCCCATATTTTTTGCCTTTTCTCCATCAATTCTCGGAATATCCTTTTCCTTGAAGCAGTAAGATAGAGAAGGAACATTATGATTGGCATTCATCGTGCATATTTTATAGTCACCAAAATCAATAATATCATCACCTTTTAATTCATAAAGTTTTACAGGAAAACTTAGGGAATAATACCCGATTGTTAGGAATTTTGTAAGAATATTTGCAGTGCCCACAGGACCATAAATTTCTAAGGATTCAGTTCTCTCATTAAGAACCATTGTCTGAATCAATCCAGCAAGTCCCAGAAAATGGTCTCCATGATAATGTGTTATAAATATCCTTTTAATTTTCATAAAACTCATATTTGTGAGCATCATCTGTCTCTGAGTTCCTTCTCCACAATCAAATAGCAGAACATCACTATCCACCTGAAGCCCGATGCTCATCACATTTCTTTCAGGAGATGGATATGAACCACCAGTTCCGAAGAAAACTATCCTGATTGTGGATGCCATGATGGGTTATTGCATTTCAGGTATAAAGTTATTTGATGGGGCCGCCGAGATTTGAACGCAACTGCAGTCAGTTGCACCAACAGAATGTGGTATTTCACTGCGTTCAATACCACCTTTAGAAATAAAAAAATCAATTAAAAACCCGTATGGTAGTGGGGCCGCTGGGATTTGAACCCAGGTTCCCGGCTATTCCGAGGTTGCAGGAGGTTGAGGAACTCGCTGGTGGTTCCTTCCCGAAGCCGGAAGGATGCCAAGCTACCCCACGGCCCCAGCGTAGAGGAATAAGGAAAAGAATAAATAAGTTTTTCTTAATGAGAATTACTTTCTCTCCAGCAATCATATTCTTTGGGGATGAACGAGTTCAATGGGCTCGCCCGGACTTGAACCGGGGACCTCCACCGTGTCAGGGTGACGTCATAACCATCTAGACCACGAGCCCTCTTTTCCCTATTTCTTTCAATTATTTAATTTTTTCACTCTCCTTCCCAAAATTGATGATAGATAGATAATAATGAGGAGAATTAAACCAGTTATAATGCCCCAGATAAGGGAGGTGAATGAATAAATTGACATAAGAAAATTAGATTCAGCAATAAAAATCTTCCAAGATATTATAATTGATATCAGTAATGTCACAAATATGCCTATCAATATCTTCTTTGCTTTTTTTGGATACTTTACTGGAAAAAGGGCAATGAAATCAATGCACCAGTGAAGAAGTATCACTAAAATTAAACTCTGCGTGGATAAATACGCCCACCCCAATACAAAACCGATGGCAACACCTGAAATAAGTTCATCAGTTCTTCTTTCAGGATGAGAAAAAATATGACCAATGCCAAATAAAATAGCAGTTCCAACAAGCGAGGCAAAAGGATTCCATAAAATTAAGAGACCTAACAAAATATATCTAAATATCAGTTCCTCTGGAATTGCAGAACTTATAAACATATCTATTCCCAAATCTGAAATTTTTGAGTTTCTTATTCCTTCTATCATTTCTTTCTCTCTCTTCGGATTGGAAGATGAAAATTCAATAATGCTTCTAAATTCTATAAATAAAAGAAGGAGGGATAATGAGAGAAAAGTGATGAAATCTTCAATAGAAAATGTCCATTTCAAAAAATAAATTTCTGGAGTCAATAAAGTTGCTATAATGGCGAGAAAAATTGCTATGAATGTAATAGTTATCCATTGTGCATAATCTCCCTGAGTTTTCTTGCTGATTTTTTTTATTTTGCCTGAATATTTTATGAGGATAAATCCAAGAACAAGGACAATGGAGAGAGTTGTAAGAAAATACATTATATCCCTATTTTTGCCACAGAAACCATGCTTTTTGTCTCACCTTTTTTCATGCTTATCATTTCGTCTTGTATTTCTTCAAAATCCACAATTTTCTTATCTATCGTTAAATTAATTTTATTTGCTATCTTTAAGAATTCTTCTCCATAATCCCTGCGAACCTGATAGAGAGTTTTTATTCTTTTGCCCCATAAATTCCCCGTGTAATTTTCTATATGTATTGGACTCATTGATACTGCTGCAAGAACCAAAATTCCAGAAACTTCAAGATTTTCTAATGCTCTCTCAACCAAATTTCCAGCAGTTGGAAAGAAAATTATAGAATTCATCTTTTCTGGCATATCTTCTTCACCTATATTTCCAACCCATTTTGCCCCATATCTCTTTGCAGTTTCTTTATGATACTCGCTTCTCGTGCTTATATAGACATCTATGCCCAAATAATTTGCAACTCTTAGAAGATAATATGCTGTAGGACCAAATCCAACCATTCCAAGTTTATCACCTATCTTCGCCTCGCTTAATTTAAATGCAAAATAACCTGCAACTCCAGGACACATTAAAGGTGCCATATCCTCGGGAGCCATTGACATGCGAGTTAAATCATAGGCAAAATTTTCATTTATTTTTGTGTATTCTGCAAATCCCCCATCTGCATCCCATCCGGTGCATTTTATATCTGGACAGAAATTCTCCTCTCCTCTCCTACAAAATTTGCATTCTCCACATGTCCAGTTTAGCCATGATATGCCAACCCTATCTCCAATTTTAAACCTCTTTGCACCTCTTCCCAACTTATCAACTTTTCCAACAATTTCATGACCAATTATAACTGGCTTTTTGTGAAGTGGAATATCTCCCTCCGCAATATGCAAATCTGTTCTGCAAATACCGCAGTATTCAATCTTTATTCTTATCTCCCCCTCCCCTGGCTCGGGAGTTGGATAATCATCCACCATTTTTAGTGGTTTTTCTTCAATCTTTTTCTGTTCTTTTAGAATCCATGCACGCATTTTATCACCGTGGTGGTAATATCCTCAATCTTTAAATTTTTTTCATATTATTACTGTTCAGCACTCTCCTCACCCACTTCTCCTTCCAGATATTTAAATAATGTAAGTGATGTCCCTTGGTTATTTGTTTTTCTATGTCTTCCAACAAATTCCCCTCTTTCTTTTCTTTCCTTAAAAGTTTTCCTGACAATATGTTTAGTTATTTCCTCTTTAACATCTTTAATTTCCTTCTGATAACTTTTCAGTCTTTTGATACTATATTTCACATAATCAGGAGATATATCAATCCCTATATAGTGATGACCAAGAATCTTCGCTGCAACGAGAGTTGTGCCACTGCCACAATAAGGATCTATTATAATACCGCCCTTCTTTTCATCCATGATAGAGTAAATTGCCCTTGCTGGTAATGCAATGGGGAAAGGTGCAGGATGTGGATTATTATTTTCAGGTGGAAATCGCCAGATAGATGTAAGCAATGCGTGTTTTGATTTCAGTTCATCCCCAATAATGTTTTTGCCCTTTGGCTTATACAGCCAATAAATGCGTTCTTCTACCTGCCAGAAGCGCCACCCTCTTATATTCGCTGCGATCATTCTATCCCACACAATCTCCTGTCTAATTACCCACTTTGTTTTTCTTAACCAGTCCATTGGATGGAGCATAATCCCCCTTTCCCACCGAATTTTATGATTATAAAAAAATGAGCCACCCGGTTTGATAATCCTGTAAAGTTCATTTAACACATCTATTTGTATACGCTGATACTCATCCTCAGGCATATTGTCAGTTGCTCCTTTATAAACGACTCTATTTACAAGCCAGCCTTTTTTGTTTTCTCTTTTATTATAGGGCGGTGATGTTACGCCCATATCCACAGAATTATCCGGTATCTTCTTCAGAATTTCTAAAGCATCGCCACATATAACTTTATCAACAAACTCCTCAATCATCTGGGGCAACCTCCATTAAATATTTATAAAATCCTTATAATCAAAATTTGCACTTCTAAGAAACTGCCCTGTTACATCTCCTGTAGGAAATCTTCTGTTTAATTGCCGCCGTAGTTTAGCAACAAAAGAATCGCATTGAAAAGGGAACTCTAAAATGTATACTAACTTCCCATCCACAAAACCGCTCACCAGCATATTCAAGTTTTCTTTTAAATCTCTCTCTAATCGTTCATGCGTATAATCCGTGAAATTTCCACCACCGTTTAATTTACGCTTTCCATCACTTCTTACATTTTTAGGTTTTGCTTCGCACATTAATGGTCTACCATAAACATTTTGTTTATAACCATTATAGCCAATTTTACTCTCGGTATGAGTATATCCAGCGATAGTTACTGTTAGAAATTCTCGCAGAGTAGATGAATTCTTATCATTTATATACATTGTGATTAAATCTATTAAAACCCCAATTAAATTATTCTTTGATTTACCTAAAAGATATTCACTTAATTCCCTGTCCGATTTTGTGGAATATAATTTTATCACCTCCGCTAGCTCTTTGTTCATTTATTCGCCTCCTTATTGATAAATTCCAATAATATGCCCCAGTAAACAGCATACTCTATTTTATTTAATCTCATCAGGAAACCCATGGTTTTTCACAATAAAAATCTAACGCTAAATAAAGGCAGTTAATTGAATATACATTCATCCATACCCGATATTTAAAAAATTAGTCAGGTCTTTAATTACTCCCCTTTCTAAATCAATCTCAAGAATGTCTCCCTCCGGAAAATCTCTCCCACTTCCCACATCGGAAAGATACGCTCCTGTCTTCTTTGAAAATTCCCTTTCCATGGTATCGTTGAAAAACTGAAAGTTTTATAATGTAGAAATATTTAAAGATTGATGCTTCCAGTGATAA
>CAZVSZ010000026.1:0-14062 GCA_964630095.1 uncultured Thermoplasmata archaeon
TAAAAAGAACATTTGAACCATTTGGAGTAAGTATTGAAAAAAGATGGTTCTGAAATTTTAGAAAATTTTTAATATCCAAAGGAGATATATTGAATGTGAAAAAAATAGAGGTAATTGCAAAAAAGGAAGAACTTGAAAAAATAAAAGATGTTGTGAAGGATTTTGTTTACTCTGTAGATGAAAGGGGGAAAGATGTGAAGGTTGAAATATATATTCATGATGAAATTCTTGAAGAAATTCTTGAGAAGTTGGAAAATTCTATTGATTTAAGAAGAAAGAACACGATAATTGAAGTGTACTCCCCGGAGTTCACAATATCTTCTGCATTAAAGAGGACAGAGAAGAAAATGGAGGGAGTGAAGGAGATAACCCCTGTGGAAAAACTGATAAATGAGACAAAGCCATACACGAAACTGGATTTGGGAAAAATTGCACTTACGAGCATAGCGGGAATTATTGCTCTTACAGGGTTATTTATGAACAATATTGCCATAATAATAGGTGCAATGCTCCTATCTCCGATGCTTGGGCCAATTTACAGTTTTGCTATAAACACCGCTGTGGGAAGTGTAAAAAACTCACTTAAAAGTATACTGAATCTTGTTATTCTTCTGGTTATGGTGATAATCATCTCCTTTGTAGTAACAATTTTAATCACCCCACTCAACCCCTCCCTCACCCCGGAGATACTTTCAAGGTTTGATGCAACTCCGATATACATTCTAATGGCTCTTCTTTTGGGATTTGCATCAATATTCTCTTTGACGCAGGGAATTCCTGAAGGAATTGCCGGAGTTGCCATTGCTGCGGCACTTCTCCCACCGGCAGTTGTATCTGGAATTTCTCTCTATCTTTATCCCATGGAATTCATCAAACCCCTAATTATGACTTTTGATAATATCCTTGGCTTAATGACCGGCAGTCTTGCAGCCACACTCTTTCTAAAAATTGGGCCAAGGAGATACTATGAAAAGGTCATTGCTAGGAGATATATATCAAGAACAACCACTGTGTTAGTAATACTTCTTGCACTTTTAGTTTTTCTACAGATATTCTAACATAAATTATTTATATAATTATTCACTTTCTACTGCATGCTAGGGATAAATATTGATCTTGGAAGTCCCTTACCTTATATAGGTATAACTCCGATACAGATAATATGGGCTATAATAATATTTGCAATTGGAGTTGTAGTGACAAAAATAATAGTTTATGTATTCAAAAAGGGTGTGAAAAGAACCACGATTCCAGCAATACTTGCAGATTTTCTTTCAAAACTTCTGGCAATTTTTCTCTACATTGTTTTTTTTCTTATGGCAGTTGCAGCCCTTGGATTTGATGTGAATTCCATAGTTTTAGGAATATCTGCGATAATCGGCTTAATACTGGGCTTCGGACTTCAGGATACATTCACCAATCTTGCTGCCGGGTTCTGGATTGCCCTTACAAGACCTTTCAATGAGGGGGATTATGTCACCACGAACGGATTGGATGGGACAGTAAAGGGAATTGGGGTTATGGTCACAGAACTACTAACCCCGGACAACAAATACATTGCAATTCCAAATAAACTTATCTGGGGGAGTCCAATAATAAATTATACGAGGAAGAAAACAAGGAGGGTTAATGTGGATATTGGTGTTGCATATGGCACAGATTTAAATAGGGCAATAGACCTTGCAATTGGAATGATGAAAAACGAGAAACTTGTTCTTAAGGAGCCTGAGCCAGCAGTGGTTATATCTGAACTCGCAGATTCATCTATAAATCTGCAGTTGAGGGCGTGGACTAACACAGAAAATTACTGGGAATTAAAAGGGAAATTATCCAAGGGAATATACGAACTTTATAGAAAAGAGGGAATAGAAATTCCGTATCCGCAGTTGGATGTGCACATAAAGAACGAGAAATAGTTTTTTATTCTATTTTCTCATGTTCTTTTATGTTCAACGCCAGATATGTAAACGATATAAATGAGGAAATGGAAAAGATTGGAGTTTCTCCCGAGGGGATAGAAATAATGAGCAAAAAGAGCAATTTTTTAAAAATTCGTATAGATAATATTCCTCTAAAAGGAGCATTGATATTGAAACAGGAATCTCTCGCAGTGGGGATGGATTGCTCTCTTCCCTACTGTGCAGCCTCATTAAGTTGCGATAGCATGAGTGCAATTTTATTTGGAACGGAGAAGCAATTCAAAATTTTAATTGAGAAGATGAAAAATCAACCGTTTAAGGGGAAAATTATTGCAGAAGAAGTTGAAGAATGCATCAAAAATTACAGAAAAAAAGAATACAAAATAATAGCAAGAGATTCCAAAATAAAGATTCCCCCAGTTAAAATTATGGGCGTGTTAAATATCACACCAGATTCCTTCTCCGATGGTGGAAAGTTTTTAAATGTGGATAGAGCAGTTGAGCATGTTAGAGAGATGGTAAGGGATGGGGCGGATATAATTGATGTTGGAGGAGAATCATCAAGACCGTTTTCAGAGCCTGTAAGTGAGGAGGAGGAGATGAGAAGAATTATACCAGTAATTGAAGAATTAAATGATTTGAAAATTCCAATTTCTGTGGATACATACAAGCCAAGGGTTGCAGAGGAAGCATTGAAAAGGGGTGCAAATATAGTCAATGATATTTTTGCCCTGAGAAGGGAAGGAATGGCAGAAGTTATCAGGGATTATGATTCTGCTGTGATTCTAATGCACATGAAAGGAGAGCCAAGAAATATGCAATTGAATCCAGATTACGAGGATGTCATAAGTGAAATTTATGGATTTTTGAAAGAAAGAGTAGAATTTGCAAGAAAGAAAGGGATTGAAGAGGATAAAATAATAATAGACCCTGGAATAGGATTCGGAAAGAGAGTAGAGGATAATTTGAAGATAATCAGGAATTTGAATACATTTAAATCTCTTGGCTACCCAATACTCATTGGCACATCCCGAAAGAGTTTTATCGGAAAGATATTAAATCTTGATATCAACGAAAGGTTAGAGGGGACAATAGCGAGTAATATTGTAGCGGTTATGAATGGGGCATCAATAATTCGTATTCATGATGTGAAGGAGAATTTGAGAGCAATAAAAATTGCAGAAAAGATAATGGGGGTGCAGGGATGAGATTAGACTGGCAATGCCCCGTATGCTTTGCAGAACTTGGAGATAAGAGTCATGCAAGGATGCTTACCTGTCCATACTGTGGCTCTTTGCTAATTGTGAAGCCACGAAAAAAAGAGTTCTATCTTGTGAAGAGAAAAATCGGATGGTATTACTTTAAGAAAAAAGAAATTGGAAACTTCTCAGGATATCTAAAATATGGAGAACATGAGGAATATTATAAATTCAGGAATGGTGAATGGTATCTCAAAAAGAATGATTGGACATACAGATTGATAGGAGAACGAAATTGCGATATTTTTTCACCTTTGGAAGAGGGGAAAGTGGAATATATATGGGGAGAACTGCCGATTGTGGCACCTCCTGAATCAATTATGAAAAATTTCGGGAATGGAAACACCCTGTGCAAATCTGTTTCTGGAAAAACATATCTTTTTGAAAAAATTGAAAATAAGAAAGATTAGAATTATTGGTCTTCCTGTGGCAACTATCTTCTTCTCCTTCAGATATCCCAAATGCTCCAGTATCATTGAGCCAGCCTTAATCATGCTCATTGGATTTGCATACTGTGCTCTTCCCTCTTTTACCATTCTGAGAGCAGTTCCATGGATTGCTTCAAACATTGCATACCTCTTTCCAACATTTGCAGAGCCTGCTGTACCAACACCTCCTTGAATCGGGATAATCCTTTGCAACTCTCTCTGCAATATCCAAAAAGAGAGCATCTGATTTCTTTATGACATTTGCCTTTGTGACTATTGTTACCTTCTTCCTTCCATTCTTCTTTGCATAATCAAATGTAAGTCTTATTATCCTCTCTGCCCCCGGTGCTGTTATTACTTTGAAATCCATGGCAAGTTCATCTCCAATTGCGATTCCCTTTTTTCGCTTTTTCAACCTCCTTTTCATAATTCACTTTATCACCACTTCGGGATTGTTGTCCTACTTTTAAACTTGTTACTGAATATCCGTATTCGCGTGTGAGCCAAAAAGTATATCTATTATAAATCTATATTATAAATGATGGCAAAGAAGGTAAAGGCATACATGCAGTTCTCCGTAGATAGAGGTGTATATATACCCTATGTTCTGATTCCCCTCTGGCAGATGAAACTGAGGGAGAGATATGGAATAGATGTTGACAAGGAGATAGTGAAAATAATCCTTGAGGAAAAATACAGTAAATCAACATGGAAGTGGAGCAGGGCAGTTAAGAGGATAGAAGAAATACTTGCCATGAGAGGAGTCTCAAGGGAGAATGCAGTGAAACTTGCAAAAAATCTCATAAAAGCTGTGAGTAGATGAGAAAGAAAAATCTGGAGATGATACTGCAGGGAGTAAAAGGATACAGCAATCCCAAGGCAAGGCTGGAGCAGTATTTAACTTCAGCGAGTATCGCCGCGGACATACTTTTTAGAGCATATTCTCTTGGGGATATTGAAGATAAAATTATTGGGGATTTGGGATGTGGAACAGGAATGTTTTCAATAGGGGCAGAAATTTTAGGTGCAAGGAAAATTTATGCGGTTGATATAGATAAAGAGGCAATAGAGGATATGATAGAGAATATTAAAAGATTCAAATGTGAGAATATAGAGATTTTCTGTAAAGATGTTAGGGATATGGAAATATCTGTGGATACGGTGCTCCAGAATCCACCATTTGGCTCACAGAACAGGCATGCTGATCTCCCATTTTTAATAAAATCTACTGAAATAGGAAATGTGGTCTACACGATTCATAATGCAGTTACACTAAATTTTATAAGGGTAAAAATAAAAACTCTCGGATGGAAGATAACTCATGAGTTCCATTATAATTTTGAGATTCCCCGATTGTTTGATTTTCATACCCACGAAAAAATTTTTAGAGAGGTAATTTTATTGAGAATTGTTAAACAGTAGAATTTAAATATGGGATATTGTATGGTGGTATTATGAACCCGAATGATGGTGACATGATGAAACTTGCACAGGAAGTGAGGGATTTGAGAAGAGAAATGAATGAAATGAAGGAATTGTTAAGAAGTCTGCTACAGGCAATAATGGAGAAAGAAGATGATGAGAATGAGATTTACGATTTCAATTAAAAAAATTTATATTGGTGAATGCAATAAGCGAGGTGGTGAGTAAATGACATTACCATTGAAAATGCTAGAGAGTTTTATGAACAAGCGAGTTTCTCTTCTCCTTAAGGACAACAGAATCTTAGTGGGAAAACTTGTGGGCTACGATGATTATATGAATATGGTTCTTGCTGACACTGAGGAAACCAATGAAGAGATGACGAGGAGATTGGGAACAGTAATCCTCAGAGGGAATAATGTTGTGAGAATGTCGCTTGTAGGATAGATATGGAAGAAGATAAAGTAATATGCCCGAAATGCGGTGGGGAGATTGACAGAAAAACGCTGAGATGTAATTCTTGTGGAACGCAATATACCAGAGAGGAGTATGAGGAATTAAAAAATGAGCAATCTCTGAAGAACTGGTTATTAGGTGGGGAGAAAGTAACTCTTAAGGATACTGGTAAGGATGCTGATGCAATTCAGAGATGGCTTGAAGGAGATGAGAGTGCTTTTTTGGGATGGACAGATGAAATTGAACTGGGAAAGGAGAAAGTTGATGAACTCAGGGAAAAGGCAGAGGAAATGAAAACATCCGTAGCTGGAGGAGAGGTAAATATAGATGAGATTGTAAAAGAGAACCTGAAAATCAAGAGTATGCTTGATATAGAATCAAGTAAGAGAGAAGAACTTGAGAGTGAGGTTGAAAAGTTAAGGAAGGAACTTGAAGTTATAAAGCAGGAAGCGGTAAAATCCCTTCCACAGGATGCAAGAGAATTGAAGATGAGGGAAATGGAACTGAAGCAGAAGGAAATTGAAATTGAAATGAAAGAAGAGAAAATGATGCTTGAAAATGAATCCCGTACTTCTGAGTATTCAAAAGAAGATTTGGAAGAGTTAAAGAATCTTGCAAAGGGTGGAGAGGTTAAAAAATTAACTGATAAAATATCCGATTTGATGAATGAAATTTCTGAAAGGGATAAGCTCATAGATGATTTAAAGAATCAGTTAAAATTGAGGGAGGAGGAAATGAAAAAACTTCAGGATATGATTAAGTACAAGGAGGAAGAACTTACCCGGAGGGAGGAAGACCTGATGTTCAGGGAGAAGAAATTGGAAAAGGAATTAAGAAATCTTGAGATGGCAAAGAATGAAATGGGGAATATGGACGAACTTGCATTAAAAAGGAGATTAGAGGATTTGCAGGATGAGGTAAAAAGAAGGGAAGAGGAATTAAGAGTTAAAATGAAGTATTTGGAAGCAAAGGAGAGGGAACTGAAGGCAAAGATGGAGGGCCTTGTGGAGCAGGAAGTTGCTGCAGCAGAAGAAGAGATTAAGGAGGAGATTAAGGAGAAAAAGGTGAAGACTGGAACAAGGAGACTTGATGATTTGCTCTATGGGGGAATACCCATTGGCTCCAATGTTCTTGTTTACGGACCGCCATATAGCAAGAAAGAGGTTCTTATATACTCTTTTATGGCAGAAGGTTTGAGAAAGGGAATTCCTATAATCTGGATTCTCACTGATAAGACTGTAAATGAGATAAGGGATGCAATGAGTTTTGTTCTTCCAACATACGAGCAGTACGAAAAGATGGGAATTATATTCTATATTGATGCATATTCAAGAAGCATTGGAGATAAGAGCAAAGTAAAGGGGGTTATATATCTTGATAGTCAGGTGGATATTGAAGGAATAGATAAAAATGTGACAGAAATTACAAAGAAAATTAAAGAGAAATTCCCATATTACAGAATTGCATTTATGAGTTTATCCACGGTAATGGCTTATATGGACCAGCAGGCATTGCTGAAATTTCTTCAACCATACACCACACTCAGGAAGAGGGATAAGGCAGTTGCCCTTTACCTTCTTGAAAAAGGGTTGCACAGCGAAAGTGAAATACAGATGGTTGGATATCTGATGGATGGAATGATTGAGTTTAAGATGGAGGCTCACAAAACATATCTTGCCATCCATGGAATAACTGAAGTTCAGAGTAGAAACTGGATTGAAGTAACTGCAACAAAGAGTGGTTTAACACTTGGCTCATTCACCTTGGGGCATATAAAGTGATATTATGAAAGCAAAAAAGGTTGGTAGGATAGAATTCGTAATAGACATGGACAAAAATCCAAACAAGATGAGGTTTCTCTGGAAAGATGGAAAATTGTACATGTCAATAAAGGGCGTTCTACTGAATTCTGATGATGAATGGTATAGAGTTGGTGTTGATGAAATAAGGGACATATCCCTGGATGAAAATGGTCTTTTGACTATTGACTTTGGAAATGGCATAATTAAGATTGTCTCACACAATATCAACTCACTTCGTGCATTCAGGCATTTTCTACTTCCGTATGTAAATCAGAAGTGATGGTATGATAGTTTTAGGGATTGAGGGAACTGCTCATACAGTAGGTGTCGGAATTGTAAATGAGAAAAAAATTCTGGCGAATATTTCTCATATGTATAAACCGGCGAAAGGTGGAATACATCCAAGGGAGGCTGCAAATCACCATGCTCAGTATCTTCCTTCTCTCATAAGAGAGGCAATTGAAAAGGCAGGTATAAGATTGGGGGATATTAATGGAATATCATTTTCTCAGGGTCCTGGACTTGGTCCATGTCTCAGAACTGTTGCTACAGGAGCAAGATTGCTAAGTTTAAAATTAAAAATTCCCATAATTGGGGTAAATCACTGTATAGCACATCTTGAAATCGGGAGATTCACAACTGGAGCGGAAGACCCTGTAATGCTTTATGTTTCAGGTGGAAATACCCAGATTATATCGTACTCACATGGAAGATACCGTGTTTTCGGTGAAACTCTTGATATAGGAATTGGAAATATGCTTGATAAACTTGGAAGGGAGATGAATCTCCCATTCCCCGGAGGACCAGAAATTGAGAAATTAGCAAAAAAGGGGGAGAAATATATACCTTTGCCATATTCTGTAAAGGGTATGGATGTCTCTTTTTCCGGTTTATTAACTGCCGCTAAGAATTATATAAGTAAGGAGAAGAAGGAGGATATTGCATTTAGCGTTCAGGAGACAGCATTCTCCATGCTCACTGAAACCACAGAGAGAGCATTAACTCATTTGAGAAAGGATGAGGTTCTCCTAGCGGGGGGAGTTGCGAGAAATAGAAGATTGCAAAGGATGCTTGGGGAAATGTGTGAAGATAGGGGTGCAGAATTATTCATTCCTCCCCCGGAAGTATGTGTGGATAATGGGGCAATGATTGCATATCTTGGACTTTTATTCTTAAACCATGGAGAATCCATGAAAATTGAGGATACAAGAGTAATTCAGAGATTCAGAACTGATGTTGTTGATATCCCATGGAGTTTAAGGACTCATAGAAAAGAGTATAAAGAATCTCCCGGAGCAGAGGCAGTAATAAAGGAAGATAATTTTTTTGGGAGAGAGGTTATCAGAAAAATAAGAATTGAAAAAAAATACAGGATAAAGGAAATTGATGAGAAAATAAGAAAGGCGAGAAACAGAAAAGAAGCGCGGATACTCCATCAAATTAAGGAAGTGGGAATAAGAGCACCAGTAATCTATGATATTGATGATTTTGAAATAACAATGGAGAAAATTAAGGGGAAAATCCTTGCCGACTATCTGAATAATTTAGATGAGGATTCTGTAAAGAAAATCCTTATAAAAATAGCAGAAATTGCAGCGCTGATGCACATGCATGGTTACGCCCATGGTGATTTCACAACCTCCAACATGATTTATCTGGATGATAATATTTACCTTATAGATTTCAGTATGAGTGAAAAAGACGGGGATATGGAAAACATGGCTGTGGATTTGCATATGTTTGAAGAATCGTTCAAATCCTCTCATTACAGATATTATCATCTTATCCATGAATTCTACGGGAGATATGAGAAGATAATGGGAAGGGAAATAATCAATAAAGTGAATGAGATAAAGAGGAGGCGTAGATATGTTTAAGGTAGTCACTCACAATAATGGAAAATTCACAGAGATTAAAAAGATAATAGATTCGGCTGAGATGCTAAATATTGAGTATCCTGAGATTCAAAGTGAAAGGATAGAAGATGTTATTGACTTTGCGTTGAATTATCTATCAAAGAGAATAGATGGAAATTTCATAATTGATGATTCTGGTATTTTTATTTCCTCTCTGAATGATTTTCCCGGGGTTTACTCCGCGTATGTTTTCAACACAATAGGAAACAGGGGGATTTTGAAATTGATGGAGGAAATTGAGAATAGGAAGGCATATTTCAAAACAGTAATAGGCTTGAGATATGAGGGAGAAAATTACAAGTTTATAGGGCTCTGCCATGGTAAAATAAGCAGAGAGATGAGGGGAGATAATGGATTTGGATATGACCCCATATTCATACCTGAGGGATATACTAAAACCTTTGGTGAGATGAGTGTGGAGGAGAAGAATAAAATATCCCACAGGGGAAAGGCAGTAAGAAAACTTGAAGGGTTTTTAAGAAAAATGGGAGAAATTTAAAAAATTCATTTTACTGCTTCCCTTTTGCACATCTCACGCAGATTCCCAGTGAGGGAATGTAATGCTCATCACACACAGGTCTTCCACAGAGCTTGCATATGTGGGTTGCTGGCTTTCCGCAGATATAACATTCTCCAATTATCATCTCTTCCCCCTCCTCAGGTATTCAAGGTAGAAATCGGGATACTCTTCATACTCCAAAGGATCCTCATATCCCGCTTCCATAAATCCCTTCAGGCGAAGTAGGCATGAATCGCACCGCCCGCATGCTTTTTCTCCACCTTTATAGCATGACCAGGTCAGTTCATAGGGAACTCCAAGTTCCATTCCCTTCTTTATGATTTCTGCCTTTGTCATCTGTATGAGAGGAGCGACAATTCTTATGGGCTTTCCCTCAATTCCTCTTTTTGTGCCCAATCTTGCAACTTCCTGAAATGCCCTAATATATGCAGGTCTGCAGTCGGGATAACCAGAATAATCAATTGCATTTGCACCATAGTAGATTCTGTCGGCATCAATAACCTCCGCATAGCCAAGGGCATAGGATAGAAGTATTGTATTTCTTGCAGGCACATATGTTACCGGTATTTCATTCTTTATCCCTTCAATTTCTCTCTCAGGGACATCAATATTATCAGTTAAAGCACTCCCGCCTATACTTCTCAAATCAATTTTTAGTATTTTATGATTTACATCATAATATTTTGCTATTTTCTTTGCACTTTCCAGTTCCCTCAAATGCCTCTGCCCATAATCAAAAGAGAGAGCAGAGACTTCACATCCATCTTCCATTGCTATCGCAAGGGTTGTTGTGGAATCCAAACCTCCAGATAGAAGAACCACACATTTCAATTCAATCACCCAGCGGGATGTAGTACCATGAGCCCTGACCAGGACCCTCTTCTACACATACCTCAATTCCCTTCAAATTATCGGGAAATTCTATTTCTCTAACTATTTTCTCCCCGAGATACCTTGAAAGTTCCTCAGCAGTTGATATCTTAATTTCAAGAAATACCACATCTTCCTTCGGAAATAAATATTTCTTATTTTGAAACTCTACAAACACAGAATCTCCCCTAATTTCACTTTTTATATATTCTTTGCTCTTTGGAATAATAATATGATGGTCTATCTCATCACATATTTTTCTTACTACTTTCTTTAATTCTACAAAATCATAGAGCATGCAATTTTTTGGCTCACCATAAATTCTTATCTTCACACCGTACTCATGTCCATGCAGTCTTGAGCATTTGTTATGCGAAGGGACAAAATGAGCCGCAGCAAATTTCATACCGTTTTTCCAGCCATCAATTTCAAGCATCATAAATGCCCATGTTTTTCTCTATTTAAATTCTTCTCCTCGTTTCTCCATATAAATGAGGATAGAATGAAAACACCAAATTTATATAGGGGATAAATATTCACATTTTAAGCAGGCGTAGTGTAGTCTGGCAGCACAAGGGCCTTCCAAGCCCTTAGCCCGGGTTCAAATCCCGGCGCCTGCACTTGAGGAGACACCTACGGTTTCTCCCTCAACCCTCTTCCCTTCAATAGAAGACCATGTATAAACTTGCAGCTATCACTACTCGGTTCTTTCAAAAATCTGCCTCATACACTATAAAAAATCTACGATTGGGATTTGGCACATTCGTAAAGTTTTCTTAAAAATTGCTCAAGTTCAGATGCTTCAATAATTGTCCTCTTTGCAGGAGAAAAATGGTATAGAAATGAGATACTTGAAGAAAATTCGTATGCTCCTCGTAAATTTCCGTCCTTGAGATATTCAAGCATTGTATAGGCAGCATGCACATCCTTCAAATATTTGTGTCTCTCAACAAACTTTTTCAAAGTCACCCACTCATTTTTTAAAAGTAGGCTTAGAAATCTTTTTCTCAACGAAATGCTATAAATCAAAAACCCTACACTTGCAGTAGTAAGGAGAATGAAGAACGATGCAAGGATGGCGCTATAGGAGATAGATCTTTGGGAAAACAATAGCCCTCCAATGAGAGGAAACCAGAGTATCGCAATCACAATAGCAATTGGAAGTGTTATGGCTGGTTCCAACATGTGCTCATAGGCACTATAACGAAGTAGTAAGTAAGAGCGGAAATTATTGTACAAATTTTCACAATTCATAGAGGCAGGTGGGGGAGTTGAACCCATAACCTGCCAGACCCAAACAGCATTAATGAAATACTCCCGTTCTTTAAATTTTTTTCTCTACAACCCTATTGAATCATCCTGCTTAATTCCATAACGAAATTTTAGATTACAAGCCTTGACTGAAAGAAAGCAGTTTTGGATTCCACAAGCCCATTAGCCCGGGTTCACGAGCAACGAGTGAAACGAGTTGCGAGCTAGCCCCGCACGGGGCGCTGAATCCCGGCGCCTGCACTTACCCTTCCGCTCACTTCACCCGTTAACCCACTCTATTCTTTGGGGATCAAGCACCTTTCTTCTTAAGAAAGGGGCTATAAGAACCCGCTGGAGGTTCTTAGTAAAGTCCTTGCTTACAACCTTTATATTTAATTGCTTCCTTATTTTTATTTCTCTTTTTCCATGTTTTTCAATGAATTCAACTCACCCTATTTTGAGAAAACTTTATATAGAAGAAATATTTTACGCCATTGAGGTGATTTGAAATGATGGCAGGTCAGCCAATTCTTATACTTAAAGAAGGAACAAAGAGAGAGACGGGAAAGGATGCAATGAAGAACAACATAGCAGCAGCAAGAGCGATTGCGGATGCAGTTCGTTCAACACTGGGTCCAAGGGGTATGGATAAGATGCTTGTGGATTCCATGGGGGATGTTGTGATTACAAACGATGGAGTGACAATATTGAAGGAGGTGGATGTGGAACATCCTGCTGCAAAGATGATGGTTGAAGTTGCAAAAACTCAGGACACCGAGGTTGGGGATGGAACAACCACGGCTGTTATCCTTGCTGGAGAACTGCTTAAGAATGCTGAGGAACTGGTAGACCAGAATGTGCATCCTACAGTCATAACATCTGGCTATCGGAGGGCTGCGGAAAAGGCAAAAGAAATTTTAGATACTATGGCAAAGCCAATAACTTTAGATGATGGTGAAGTGCTCAAGAAGGTCGCAAAGACCGCACTGAGTAGTAAGAGTGCCAGTATGGCAAAGGAACTCTTGAGTGATATTGCTGTAAAAGCGGTGAAAAGAGTAGCAGAAAAGATTGAGAAGAAATGGACTGTTGACCTTGATACAATTCAAATTGTGAAGAAGCAGGGAGGAGCCATAGACGATACACAGTTAATTGATGGGATAATTGTTGACAAAGAGAAGGTGCATCCTGGCATGCCCACTATTGTGAAGAATGCAAAAATTGCATTGATAAACACTGCCCTTGAGGTAAAGAAGCCTGAAATAGATGCAAATATACAGATTAAGGACCCGGGAATGGTTCATGAGTTCTTGGATGAAGAAGAAAAACTCCTTAGGAATATGGTAGAGAAGATAAAAAATAGTGGGGCAAATGTTGTATTCTGCCAGAAAGGGATTGATGATATGGCGCAGCATTTCCTTGCCAAGTCAGGAATATACGCTGTTCGCAGAGTTAAGAAGAGCGATATGGAGAAATTAAGCAGAGCTACAGGAGCAAAGATTGTTACCCGTCTGGAAGATTTGAGCAGTGAGGAACTTGGAAAAGCAAAGTTAGTTGAGGAGAGAAAGATAGGCGAGGACAATATGACCTTTGTGATGGGATGTGTGAATCCAAAGAGCGTGAGTATACTGATTCGTGGAGGAACAGAGCATGTTGTGGATGAGATAGAGAGAAGTGTGAAGGATTCTTTACATGTTGTTGCCAAGGCGGTTGAAGATGGAAAGGTTGTGAGTGGTGGTGGTTCAAGTGCAATTGAAATTGCCCTGAAACTTAGAGATTATGCAGCAAGTGTTGGTGGCAGAGAGCAGCTTGCAATTGAGAAATTTGCAGATGCACTTGAAGTTATACCAAGAAGTCTATCTGAGAATGCGGGACTTGACCCCATAGACATGCTGATTCGTCTGCGAAAGGCACATAAAGAAGGAAAACTGAGCCATGGAATAAATGTATTCAAGGGAGATATAGATGATATGTTCTCTCTTGGAGTTATAGAACCGATTCGTGTGGGTAAACAAGCCATAGACAGTGCAACAGATGCAGCAGTGATGATTCTCCGCATTGATGATGTTGTTGCAAGCAAGGGCAAGGAAGAGAAGAAGCCACCGCAGGGGCCTGGTGGCGAAGAAGAGTAATTTCTCTTTTTTTAATTTTTTGGCACTGGCTGCTTTGTCGCATAAAGGCAGAGAAAACATGAAATATATGCTCTGCATTATGAAAACATG
>CAZVSZ010000027.1:0-12602 GCA_964630095.1 uncultured Thermoplasmata archaeon
CCCTTCACCACTAATGCAAAATGCTCCTTCTGATATTTTCCAATATCTATTATCTCAAGGATTTGGTATATTTTCTCTATCTCTCTCCTCGCAATTTTTAAAATTTCTCTGGGATTCTTTCTTATATCTATAGTTCTTGTTTTAAGCATTAAAAACCCAAACTGCGGATGGAAATATTCCATGTTTTTTAGGAATATAGCAACCTGGTCTCTCTGGGATATATCCTGATAAATTATATCCGGTGCATCTACAAAAATCTTATACTCCTGAGGTTTTCTTGCATCATTCAAAATTGGATATATATTTTCTCTTCTCTTTGCAAGTTCTATCAATTTACTCATTGATATCGGAGAAATTTCAACAGCCCATACGATTTTTGAAATATCGGAAATATGGCTAACAGTTGTTCCAGTTGCTGCCCCTAAATACAGGACTCTTTTATCCCTGAATGGAAAATTTTTCAAATTCAGATGCATACATGATGACAATTTGCTTCTTCTTCGCTCCCATTGCCTGTAATACCATTTTCCTTCCTTTATTATCCTTTCTCCATAAACACTCTCTCCATATCTGCTCTTAGTATAATAATTTCTTCCATTGGTGTAAACTCCATTGTATCTGGATTTTTTCATTGTGGAAAATTGTCGCAGAGATATTTAAAGTTATGCTTTCATAGCCTATCCACTATCAATTTATGCAACAAAGGAACCATCTAAAACTCTAAGTTAATCTCCTTTTTCAGGTTTCTAATTTCTTGTGCCGCCTCTTCATTAGACATAAATGCAGGAAGCACAACTATCTGAATTCTACTTAGAAGAAGTTTAATATCTTCTTCCTTTATATCATCTTCAAATGCCCCGCTAGCCTGTAACTGTTTCTTCACAACAAAAGGTGCCACCTCCTGGGGAAACCATTTCTCAAGGAATTTTGTTATCCTATCTAATGCTCTCTCTATCTCATTTTCACTCATTCAACCACCATCTTCTACATATTTTTCACTACGTATGAGATAATATTTATCAAAGTGTCTATTTTATCCGTTATGAATATAACTACCGCCACCATATCTTTGTAAGGAAACATCCATCCCCTGAGATTTTCCCACTCTACTTCCATATACTTTCCTTTTCCAAATCCTTTCTCACACATGTACATAAACTTCTCAAAGATCTTTTTTGTTATATCTGTAAGAGTGGTTTTGACATCTTCCTCTTTATATTCTTTCCCACTTATTTCATTTATCTTCTCTATGTTTACATAAGAACGCTTAACATTTCCTTGATAATCTCCTATACCAAAACCTACGAGTGCCGGTATATTTAGAGCATCCTCAGGATTCATATCTGCTATGAGCTTCAACGCAAACTCTTCCATCTTTTCTACTGTTCCAAGCATAAAAGTTTCCTTATCCAGTTTAAACGCATATACATGGATATAGGAATCTTTCTCTCTCCATATTATTTCGAGATGCTTTACCTCTAAGTTTGGCATTCTTACAACTTCGCCCATATTCTCAAAGGTCCAAAAGAGGCTTCTGGTAGCATAGAGAAATCTTTCATTCAAAGAATCATCGTATGCCTTGTATGCAGGAATATCCCCATTTTCAAGTATTATTGCAGCCCATCTTGCACCATACTTCTCTACCATGAGATCAACGATGGCTTTATATCTACCAATATCCATCTTATCGCCTCCCATGTAGAGATTAAGGAGATAGCAATATATAATTTTTTCATACCCTTTTTAGGGTATGGATCATTTTAACTCACCTCCAAATGGTGTGTCAGAGACCTGTGACCCATGCCCCCTGTATTTCTATGTTGCTTTTTATTTTTTCACTACTCTCTTTTGATATTGGGGACATCTTACCTCTCTTGCGACAGATGTTTCTGTAGAACACACTCTGTAAATAACACAGTAAAATTTTAAATACATAAAATTATTGTGTTCGCATGAAATATATAAAAATTTGCAATTCTCTGGCAGATAAACTATATACACGAGGATTTGGATTGAGGGATAAAAAATGTGTAAAACTGTCCTATGAGGAATTACTGTATCTCACAGAGAAGGGAATTCTGAAGAATTTTGATTTCAAAAGTATTTTTGAGGAAGGGGCAAAAAAAGTGAGAAATTTTGATATAAGGTTTTTATCTTACAGAGATTTGAGAAATCGAGGATATGTGATTGGTGTGCATGATGAATATTTTGAGGCAAAGAAGAATTATTCAATGAGATTCTATCCTGTCTCGGATATGGAATATTTTGAATTTGAAAAAGAATTTAATAAAGAAATGCCGCATATTTTAGCAGTAGTTGATGGTGATGGTGATATAACATATTATCTTGTTGAGAAAGAGGAGCCGATGGGAGAGGAGAAAAAATTGCCCGAAAGGCTCAATGGAAAATTCATAGGGGAGAGAATAATAATATTTGAATCTCCTGGGAAGATTGAAAATACCACCTATGGAAAATATGAGGAATCCTTTGCACATCTCTCAATTCTTGAGGGAAAATATCTCTCGGAGAGGGGAATAATTGATTTGAATTTAAATCATTTGGGGGATTTTCAAATATATAAGGTTTATCGTGATTTGAGGAACCGTGGAGCGATAGTAAAATCTGGATTCAAATATGGGACTCATTTCAGGGTATATGAAAAAAGTATGGAGGAGCATTCAAAATATCTGGTTCATTGTCTTGGTGAGAGGGAGGAGATACAGAAAATAAGCCGTGCTGTAAGGGTTGCTCATGGTGTGAGGAAGGACTTACTCCTTGTAAGGGAAATTGGTAAAAAGATGGGATATTTGAAGATTTCATGGATACGCCCGTAGGTTTTAATAGTAAATAGTGCATGAAGGTGAGAATGCTCGGTGTAAAGGTGAAGGCAGTAACAATCCTTACTCTGCTGATAATTGCAATAGGAGTACCAACGATATTTTATGCCATGAGTGTGAAGGGAGAAATTAATGAAAAGCCTGTTGCGATAATCACAGGACCCCAGAGATCTTTTGTCAATATTCCTGTTGAATTCTCCGGGAAGAATTCAAAGGATAATGGCTTCATAGTGAGTTATCTCTGGAATTTTGGAGATGGACATAAATCTTCGGGAAAATATGTGAATCATACCTATTTGTCCGTGGGAAATTATACAGTTACCCTGACGGTCTATGATAATAATGGAGCGATAAATTCCACAAGTAAAAAAATAGAGATAATTTTTCAAGAGGAGAAGTTTTCTCTCGCTTATGTGGATGATTTACTCAAAAACACAGAGGATTATATTGGAGAGGAGATAAAGGTTCATGGCATATTTGCCCATGGGAGAAATTACAGTTTCTATATGGTAAATGAATCAGGATACAGGGGATTGAGGGTATACTGTGAAGTCGGGGCACGAAGACCTGATATTATGAATTACGGTGATAAAATAGAAGTTTTAGCGAGATTCACAATTTACAGGGGGGAACTGGAATTAAAGGTGGAGAATAACACGAAAGATTATGTTATTGTAATTGGACATGGCGGAAAAAATGAATATGCGAATATTTCTTTTGAAAACTGGGAAAATTACAATAACTCATTTGTTCATTTTTCCGGGGAGGTTACGGCTCTCATCCGCTCCTATAAATTTGAAATGGGCAGTCTCTGGATTTATGAGGAAATGAATGCCACATCAATAGGCTCTCCTGCTGTTGGAGATACATTTGAAATATGGGGATTTTTAACATACTATAAACCTAAAAACCAATCTGGGTACAATGAGGTTGTTATCAGGGCATATACCCATGATATGGCCAAATATATAAATTCAAACTATACAGATGTTACGGTATCGCAGATTTTATCAAGTACGGAAGAATACAACAATACATCTCTCCACATAACCATGGCTTTTGTAACATCGGAATATGCCTCATGGAAATTCTGGATTTCGGATGAGAATAATGAAACTATTCAGGTTTATGTGGAGAAAGGAGGTAATATTGAAGGCATAATTTTTTCAGGAGCAGAGGTGGAAGTATGGGGAGTTTTATCCTCTTATAAAGGAATATGGGAAATAAAAATAAGAAATGTAACCGAGGATATGGTAATTGTTTTGAACAAGCCCACTTATATTGATGCCTCTGTTCCAGAATTGCTTAAAAACTCAAGCCAGTATAAAAATAAGAGCGTGCATTCCTGGGGAGTTGTCAGTTGGCTTTACGAGAACACCAGTTCTGGACTCACACTCTTTGATCTTTACTATGAGGGTGAGAAATTGACAGTTGTTGGATTCAAAGGCTCCAACATATCCTATATGAAGGATGGATACTGGGCGGAGGTCTATGGGACATTCACATCCTATCAGGGGGAATGGGAGATAAAGATTGAGCCCGATTCCTACGATTTTGCAATAGGCAAACCCCAGAATTATTCCGAAGTTAATATAACACAGATATTGGACAATCCCCTGTATTATAATAACACTCTTGTTTATATTCCTTGGTCAGTAATCACCTATGTGTATAATGCCTCTTGGCTGTTCTATGTGAGTAATTCTACAGGCAATAAGGATATAAGTGTTTATGTGGAGAGGGGAGGAAAAATAAATGGAACACCGTACAAGTGTGCACCAGTGGAAATATGGGGGATGGTGACGCAATATCGGGGGAGTTGGGAAATAAAAATAAGAAATTCCGCAAATGATACCGTGAATGTACTCAAAAAATACATTTACGTGGATGTAAACATAACCACCCTCATTATTAACTTAAGTCAGTACAACAATACCAATGTTCATATACCGAATGCAACAGTTATAGATATTTATGCGATGTGGCTCTTCTGGATAAGCAATTCTTCAAGTAATAATGATAACATAACAGTTTACGTTGGGCATGGGGTTTATGCACCTCTCCTTGGAAAAGGGGATGTGGTTGAGATTTATGGAAATGTAACTCTTCACAATGGAACCTATGAGATAAAGATAAGAAACTGTACTCCCGATAGAATAAATGTTATTTACTCAAATGCAAAATATGTGAATTTCTCATATATTCACGAGGTGGATAGCAACGGAACATTAATACATCTTGGTGAGCAGGTGATTGTAAACGGCACCGTTATTGTCTCACCTGATGTGTATTCATTCACCACTTCCACCGGTACGAAGATACTGAAATTCTACATAGAAAATCAGACTGGTGGAGTTCAGGTGTTTGGTTATCTTAATTACTCCCAGTGTCATCTATCCGAGGGAGATGTGGTACAGATTCGTGGCACTGTTGACCAGTACAACGGTGAGGCAGAACTGAAAGTGACTGGATTTGATTACATTACGCTTCTCAACCACACATCGCCTATATTACCAATAGAGATATCTACCGGCTTATTTGGAAACTGGAGTAATGCAGAGAAGATAGAGGGTACGCTTGTGACAGTTAACGGAACGGTCACTGACAAGTATGCTGGCTCGTCATTCGTGAAGATAACCGTAGACGATGGTACAGGAGGTATCGTTATATTTATTCGTAACTCGTGGGGAATTGATACAAGCAACATATCTATAGGAGATAACATCACTGTGGTAGGGATAGTTGCTCAGTATGATAGTTCCTCTCCATACACATCAGGATACGAGATTATGCCAAGATATCAGAGTGACATAACAAAAATAAACTCAACAAAATCAGAAGTGGGGAAAGAAGTGAAAAATAAAATAGTCAAATCCTCCAATGAGGTGATTCTGAAATGGAAGATAGATATTGTCCTAACTGTGGAAGATATGTTGGTTCATTAGAAAAATGCCCATATTGCGGTGCTAAAATTCCAAAACATACCTCGTATTATTACGCCAAATACGGTTCACTTACATTTGCAATATTTGGTATAATTTTTCTTATCATATTTGCTCAAAGCATGCCCGTGCAGTATGTCCATATAAAGGATATAACCCAGACATATAACTATGCTACGATAAAAATCAAAGGAGTTGTTTCTTCCTCACCATCTCTCGTGACTTATAAAGAGGGGTCATACACCATGTATATAGATGTGGACGATGGTACGGGAGTTATGAGCATTCATGTTTACAGTCCCGTGGTTGAGAGATTGGCAAAAAGCAATAAAATACCGGGATATGGAGATTTTGTAGATCTCATCGGAGAGGTTTATTTTAGAGGAGATAACAGGTATATGATTGTAAATGACCCTGCCGAAATTGAGATTCACAGACCAAAAGCTGTAAGCATGAGTATTGAGGATATTAACAGCATGCAGTATCCGAATGGAAAATATGTGAGAGTTGTGATAAATGCCACTGTACTTGATGTCAAATCCACCACATCAGGAAGTTATGTTCTCAATATCACAGATAAAACAGGATATATGGATGTTTACATCCCTTCTTATATTCCCCAGTTATACAATTTTCCTGTGGAGCATTTGAAAGGAAAATATTTACAGATTTCCGGTTCAATAGAATGGTACGGAACTGAGATGAATGGTGGATGGGAAATAATACCCTCCTGCTTGAAGGATATAAAGGTGATTGAATGAAATGCCCAAGTTGTGGAAGGGAAATACCCGATGATTCCGTGATTTGTCCTCACTGCACTGCGAATGTTAAAAGGAGGGTAAGAATAAAGGTAATTTACATTGTAGCAATTTCATTGATTGTTGTATCCTCTTTTTATGCTTTTCTTGCCTATGCCTCCCCCGGGGTTGAAATCACAAAAATAAAAGATTTAGGCATAAATCAGAATTACAATTTTGTCCATGTTCGTGGTAATGTTGTGGATTATCCCCGGGCCTATGAAGGTGATTATGGGGTTACTGAAATCGTTTTCACCATAAGTGATGGCACAGATGATATATCCATTAAAATTTACAGGGGATTGATTGATGAGGCTGTAAAAGAGGGAAAAATTCCGGGAATTGGAGATACTGTTGATGTATCTGGAACATTCTCCTACAGCACCAAAAAAACGATGACTGTGAATAATATTGACCTTCTTCATGTTATCAAGGGAAAATTTGAGGATATGAAAATTGAAAAGATATACAGTGCATCACCATGGGATTTAAAGAATGGAAAAATGGTCAGTGTTCTGGGAAATATAACTGGTATGCGTGAATACAGTTTTGGAGTAATAGCAAGTATTGATGAGAAAGTTGATTTATTAATTCCCAGGGCATATTATTCCCTCAATATGATTGATCTAAAAGACCTGTCTTCTGGATATGTTAGAATCAATGGCAGTTTGGAGTTCTATGAGATGAAAAATCCCTCATCCAAGTATACCAATGTAAATTTGAGCGAGATAATGAAAAATCCTGAAAAATTCAATAACACCAATGTGAGAATTTCATGGGCTCAGGTTGTGGATAAAGATGAAAATTCAAATATAATCGTGGTAAATTCCAACGATACAAATATAACTGTGTATGTTGCCTCTGGGGTGAAATATTACAATATCGGGGAGAGAGTTGAAATTCAGGGTAAATTCCAATACTATAATGGGAACTGGGAAATTGGTGTGATAAGAGAAAATGATTATGTATCCGAGCCAAGATGGGAGATAATAGCCCATCCTCAATACAAGATCATAGAGAAAAAGAATTATACAAAGGAGGGAGAATTTGAAATGTTTTCTCTTAGAGAGATAGATGGCGTTGTAGCAGATTATTCCTCACTCAGTTCTGGAATAAGCATAACGCTCTGGAATAACAATACATCGTATAATGTTTATGTGGAGAATGAGAAAAGCATAATTGGAAATCTTGATTATGGCACTCATGTAAGGGTCAGGGGCATGCTCACAATTTATAAGGGAGAATGGGAAATAAAGGTAAGAGCGTACAGTTATGATTTTGTGGAGGTGGTTGAATGACAATCATATATCTTCTTACGCTGATTATATTCGTAATTTTAGGCACTGTAATTGGCTCTCTTCTTTCCATGCTTCCCGGTCTCCATGTTTACAATGTAATTGGCTTTTTTCTCCTCTTCTACTTCTCAGCACCATTTATTATGGATTCTATGGAAATGGTATTAATGCTTATTGGAATGCTTGTAAGTTACGCATTTGTTTTCACCATTCCATCAATATACTTCAGCGCTCCCGATGATTCAACAATGTTTGTTTTGATGCCATCGCAGAGATATCTGAAGGAGGGGAGAGGTCATGAATCAGTTGTTTTAATTGCATCAGGAGCATTAATAGGCGTTATTGCCATAACAATATTTGTTCCCATATTCATGAATGCGCTTGGAGTTGTGTGGAGCATTGTTCAGCCAAACATACACTGGATAATAGGAGCGGTTATCGCTTATATGTTATTATCCGAATTTCCAAAAGATTTCGGGAGACATAAAAATCCATGGCATGGATTAAAAGAAGGATGGAAAACTATTCTTGCTGGATATTTGACATTCTTTCTCTCTGCCATCCTTGGAATTATAGTGTTTAACAAGACAATAGTCCCCGCTGAGCATGCCTTTCAGAGCTTGATGGCTCCTCTCATCGGTTTATTTGCCACATCATCAATCATTCTCAATCTGATCTCAAAATATGAGATTCCAGAGCAGAACATTCCGAAGAGTATAGATGCAAAACCAAGTGAAATAATTCACGGCTCAGTTGCTGGCTCTACAGGTGGATTATTCGCAGCATTTCTCCCTGCAGTCACCGCTGGAGTGGGAGGTTACATGGCATCCCATGCCTTTGCACAGAAGGGAGATAAGAGTTTTCTTGTTTCTATGGGTGCCTCCAGAGTTGTTTATTATGTTGGAGCCATTGCTCTATTCTTTCTCCCAACTCTCCATCTTAGAAGGGGTGCTCTTGCCATGGGAATAAATCTGTTTTTCACCCCTGAAACTGTTCAGCAGTTCTACCTTGTGGATGCCGGAATAGCACTTGCAGGTGTTATTTCATTCTTTGTTGTCATATACGCCTCCAAATTCTTAGCAAAAAATGTTCCAAAGATAAATCCTAAATTGCTCAATCTTGTGGTTCTCGGAGTTGTCATTCTTCTTGTCTATTTCATGACCTCCTGGCAGGGATTGATCATAATGAGTGTAGCAACGGCGATTGGCTTAATTCCTGTCCTGTTCAATTCTCGCCGTTCCCACTGTCTTGCAGTAATACTTGTTCCAATATGGCTGAATATGAGTGGAATATCTCTTGCTCCATTATTCGGGTTGTGGTGATTAAAATGAAAGGGTTTGCACATTTCCTTGCAGGATTGACGACGGCAACATTCATAGTGATAATTGCAAATCTATATTACGGACACAATATGATTGCCAATGAAATTGTGATACACAAATCTCTGATTATCATTTTAGGCGGGATATTTGGAATATTACCTGATACCATAGATTTCCGCTTTGCCAAATATCTGCAGAGGCATGATTACGAGGTGGATATGGACGAATGGAATCTTAATCCACAGTTAGTGGCAGATACACTCGCAAAGGCAATTGATCAGGCAAAGGAGGAGAAGAGAGAGGTAAATGTGATGCTTCACACCATAAAAATATCATCTGACCAGTGGAGACAGTATAGTGTAAGATTTGATTTGAAAAATAAAAAAGTGATTTGCGATATAGGTCCAATAATCTCGGGATTTGAAAAAAGACCTTATGTAAATACATATCTCCCAAAAGATAAGAGCCATGGGGAAGCGCCTTTTAATGCAGATCTGAAATACAATTATGATGAGGTAAACCATGTTGATATTCTTTCGGGTCCGGATTTTTCATTCTTCCCAGAAAAGGATGGAAGCGTTCGTGCTGATTTCATACCCTGGCATCGCAGATGGGGACACAGTATAACAATGGGTATTCTATTCGCTCCCATAGGATTCATGCTTTTTGGTTTTACACCTCTCGGATGGACATCTTTCTGGGCAATAATGCTGGGTTACTGGTCTCATATCCTCACAGATCATTTTGGATTGATGGGGAGTAATTTATTTCCTCCATTCACCACAAAGCGTGTCCCGGGATTTAAAGTCACGAGAAGTATGAGCACACTTGCAAATGTCTATACAAATTACACAAATTCTCTTTTGGTTATTTTCAATATGAATGCATGGAGCAGTGTTCATTATTTTGAGATGCCATGGATTCAATATTTCTCCACGAATAACTATATCAACTGGTATCTTATTAGCTTGCTCAATTACATAGTATACATAATTCTCCCCCCCATTTTGGTATCGTATTTCGGAGTGCTCTGGTATGAGAGAAGGAAGGGAGTTACAGAGATAAGCGAGAAGGAGGCAAGAACGAGGGAGCAGTTGGAAGAAATTGGAGGCGCGAATGTATAAAAGCATCAAAATTTGAAGGGAGTTGAACAAAAGGTTTATTTAATACTCCTCTTTTATGGGGTTATGAAATATTCAATAGCATCAAAGTGCATATACAATCGTGGTGGAGTTTGTTATTTTCTCATCTCGGATCCTCAACCATGCCATCTCTGTGTCAATTTTGCATCTGCAGATCCTGCTCTAAAAAAGGAACTGAAAATTGACAAACCGATTGTAACATTTTATGACCTTATAATGAAGGATAGCAGGTACCGTGCCATGTTTCCCACAAGCGGGACGAGTATTCAGATGAATTTATATTCACAGGTAGGGCCCGAAAAATTGCCAGAGAATGAGGAAGAAAACAAAAAGACTGAAAAATGAAGTTATGCCTGATGCAAACTTCTCCGGATTTTTAATCTTAAATTTATTTGCAAGATAGTTCATGGCATCTTTAAACAAATAGCCTCCATCAAGGGGAACGGCAGGCAGTAAATTTGTGAGTCCCAACATCAGGTTAATCCAGAATATCCAGTACATAGAATTTTCAAATAGCCAGAATCCGGGGAATGGAACAATGTAAAGATTCTCCAGTTGAGGTGGAAAGGGCATTAATCCAAGAAATGGAAGTCCGATAAGAAGCATTGATGATGAGAAATAATCGCCGATGCTCTTAGCATTTTTGTATGGGTTTGAAAGCAGATTTTTAAGTTGATTAATATCTCCCACATTGATACCTAAAAAGAGGGCTGTTACCCCCAAAAACCCCTTGCCTTTGAAATAATCCCTGTTGAGTTGTGGTGCATATTTCTCGTAATATTCATATTTATCCGCAAGGGTTACATTCTTCTCCACGATTTTTCCCGAAGAGTCAATCATCTTTATTTCTACCCTTTCCCCGCTTTTTGTAAGATTGAGAGCATCCACAAAATCTTTCTGATTTTTTATTATCGTGTTATTTATACTGTAAAAAATCCACCCTATCTTAATTCCCGCCCCGTATGCTGGATATCCCTTTGAAACATCAACGACAACAACACCGCTTTGAACAGAAACATTTTTTATGGAGGAGGAGTACAGAGTTATATTTATTTTCTCACCTGGAAGGGGGGATGAAACATTATAAAAATCATCATAATTCTCTATTTTTATTCCATTTATTTCAATAATTCCATCCCCTACATGAAAATATCTGTAATTTGGACTGTATTTGTAATTAGAGGAGATGTATAACCCACCATATTTGGGTGCAACTCCATTCATCAGAGATGCAAATATTAGAAGAAATATTATTGCAAGGACAATATTTGTTGTTGGTCCAGCAGCAAAAACTCTCATTCTTTTTTTTCTTTTCGTTTTCATTAATTCATCTTCATCAGGCTCAACAAATGCACCAATTGGAACTATAAAAAGAAGAACACCCAGGGATTTTATTTTCAACTTCTGAAGTGCGACGAGAAATCCATGTGAGAATTCATGGAGAACAACTGCAATTATTAATGCAAGGATGCCATATCCAATGGGTATAATTGGATTTATCCCTGGAATACCGAGTGCCTCAACAGGAGATGGTGCCTTTGAGGGAGGTATTGTAGTTACTAAGTATGCCTGCCATATTAAAAGTGAAAAAATGAAGAACATAAGTGAGAAAGATAGAATTATTCCAAAATCCCCGTAATATTTCCAGAATTTTCTTCTTCCGACTCTCTCAATGAATTTTTTTCCTCTCTTTGTTTTTATCATGAGTGCTGGACCAAATAGAGATAGATTTCCCTTGAGGTATTTCTTTTTATACATTATTGCAAGTATTACGAACCATATTATGACTGCAATCAGAGCAATGAGCCATCCATCCATTGCTCCCTCATGAATAACTTCCTTAAAATCTTTTACAAGGAGAGAAGAGGGATAGAGCCACCGGAGGGATTTGAACCCCCGACCTGCTGATTACAAGTCAGCCGCTCTACCGGGCTAAGCTACGGTGGCATGCTATTCGTAATATACCTTTTTTATTTAAAAATTTTCAATCACAATCGTAATTAAGATTTGGGAAGATTTTTATCACAAATTATTTTAATTTTTCAATCTCGGAACGATTGTTGAAGAAGTATATCTCATAAAGAATGATGGAATTCTGCTATCCCACTACACCAGGAGAATAAAACCCTCTGTTGACCAAGATATACTTGCAGGTATGCTAACAGCAGTTACAGAATTTGTAAAGGATGCTTTCAAATCCAATTCGGAACTCAATGAAATTAAATTTAGGGAGATGGATATTCAACTTGCCTGTGGGAAATATGTAA
>CAZVSZ010000027.1:12702-13866 GCA_964630095.1 uncultured Thermoplasmata archaeon
GAAATATGTAAGAAAATTTATAGAAGGAGGATATGCAGGTATAGTTTCAATATAAAATAAGGGAAAAAAATATAACCCCCAATTACATATCCACCTCAGGTGATAAGATGGTGATGGGTGAATCAATAAGGATTGTGATGGATTATGTGGCAAAGAAAAAGGGAGTTGAAGGTATTAAAGGAATGATTGATAAGATAAACAAGAAAAGTGTAATTTTCACTGATGAGAAGGATATAAAATCCAACAAAAGGTATCCTGGTTACTATCTCGCAAGAGTTTTAAAATCCGCAGTGGAGGTTTTAGGGGATGAGAAGAAAGTAGAGGAAATGGGCTCTTATTTTGGGAGTGAAATGAATTTGAAATTCAGGGGATTTTTTGGAAGTTATAATCCAAGGAAGAGTACCCAATATATTGTGATATATATGAGAAAATATCTTCCAATATTCCATACAGGATACAGGAGCATGAGCGAGAATACATATTGGTTAGGGGTATCTAAACTGGATAATATTGAAATTCCATTCATAAATGGAGTTATGACAAAAATTTTTGAGAGACATGGTGGAATAAAAGATGTGAAAAAGAAAATATCAGAAGGAAAAATTGAATATGTAATAAAATTTTAGAAATCTTCCGAGAGCAGTCTTATAACACTATTCTGTATTATTGTTGAAGATAGCGATTTATCTATTTCGTCAAAATTCACATCCTCAAGGCATGAAAGATTTATAACCTCGTCTTTTTCCCCAATGAGCCAGTGAATAACAATATTTTTACTGGATTTTATTTCTATATAACCCTCCGGGGTGGTGGGTGACCAGTGATGATGCAGTTCCCCCAAAAATATTTCGGTGAAGAAATTTTGGAGTTTTGTGGGACCCATGGTAGTAATTATATCGCACCATGCCCACTCGTGATTGCAATTTTTCACAAAAGTTTTAATTTTTTCAATCTCTTCATTGGGAAACATCAAAGCACACTCTCAAATTCCTGCTGGAGTTCTATCATTACCTGATCAAGAACCTCATCAAAGGAGGACCCCCTGTATTCTCTCAACCCCCCAAGTGGGCTCTGCAGTTTTGCAATAAATGTGTTATTTTCTTCAACGAATTCAATTGTGCAGAGTGACTCCTCCATTTTTTCATCACCTGCTTGCCTCATTGC
>CAZVSZ010000028.1:0-13570 GCA_964630095.1 uncultured Thermoplasmata archaeon
TTCTGTGGAAGAAGATGAAGCATCTCACCCAAAGAAATAAGAAAAAAGAGAGAGAAGAAAAAATAACCATGATTGCAGGGTGGATAATCGCTGGCATATTGTTCGGAATTCTTCCAATGATAATTCATGAACCGTGGAGCGCTGCCTTCTCTTTTCTGCTGTTTATAATTTCCGGTAATTCAGGAATAGCCATAGGTTTCCGTGATTACAAGGCAACAATGCCCGTGATAACTTCACTGATAGCCATTCCATTCACAATTGTTGGCTCAATAGATGCATCCTGGTTCATTGCAATACAGTTCGTTACGGTGGGATATGCATTATCCACAATTTTATATCTCTGGAACACCTTCAAGTTGGTGGGTGAAGAGTGATGCTCAGAGACCTTGCAAAGAACCATGTGCTCGGCAATTCCATTCGCCTCGGTATAATGCTCTATCTTCTTCCCAGAAGAAGGGTGCTGTTCAAAGAACTGCAGGATGCCCTCAAACTCACCCCCGGAAATTTAGACTCACATCTTAAATTTTTAAAGAGGCACGGATATGTGAAAATAAAGAAGGTCATTGCAGATAGACCAAGAACAATGGTATGGATTACTGATATTGGAGCAGTAGAGACAAAGAGATATATAAAAATCTTAAAAGAGAGTATATCAATGGAAGGGGAGCGGATGCTCCAAATTTAAATACATAAATTTCATGTATCCATTAATGATTAAGAAAATTCTAATTCCCACAGATGGATACGGGTTGGAGGACCATGTCATAAATTATATTGTACAGGCATTTCCATTTGCTGATTATCATGTTATAAGCGTTGTGAATACCTACGAGCGGGGGGTGCACCTCACAAATCTTCTCTACGATGAGATGAAGGAGAGTGCTATGAAGGCTGTGAAGGAAGCAAAGAATAAAATTGAGAATATGGGAGTTCACTCTGTGAAGGGCACGGTTGTTGAAGGTCTCCCATCAAAGAAGATAGTTGCATACGCAAATCTCTACGATATTGATCTTATAGCCATGAGAATTTACAGCAGGAAGAGCACAGCAAGTGCGCATCGCATCGGCTCAACAGTTGTGAATGTTCTTAAAAAATCAAGGATTCCCGTTCTCACATTGGCATCTCCCTGCGAGAGAATTCCCATAAAAAATGTTCTTCTTCTAACAGATGGTACCAGCAAAACAAAGAGAGCTGAGAACTTTGCAGTGCTCTTTACATCCACATATACCCGGAGCATGGAGGTATCTTACCTTTATATTGGGAATGAGAAAAAGAAGCATCATGGGGAGAAAATACTCAAAAATGTTGAATGGAAGGCAAAATTCTGGGGGGTGAATATTAAGAGTTCTCTGGTTGGGGACTTTGAAGAACTTTTGAATCGTATCAAAGCAAATGATATTGTAATTATGGGCATCGGTAAAAAAACGGTACTGGGATGCAGGGTCGGGCATATTTCTCAATTTGTAGCAACGCATTCTCCCATCCCTATTATCTTCGTCCACAAGATGAAGGAGAGGTGGTCCCAACGGACATCGCCCAAATAACCACACTCATAATATTTATATTCGCCTACATACTCATATTTAGCGGGAGATTTGACAGGACCACAGCAGCATTGATAGGTGTTATTGTAATGCTCTCCGCAGGATATGCTCTTCACTTCATGAATTTTGAAGAGATGCTGAGCCATGTTGACTGGGAGGTCATAATTTTGCTATTTGGTATGATGACATTTGTAGGAGAATTAGCCAGAACAGGATTTTTTAAATATTTGGGTGTGAAGACCTTGAAATTATCCCACGGAAAACTTTGGCTTATGTTTGTCTATCTCACATTGATGACAGCTGTTGTCTCTATGTTCATAGATAATGTCACGACAGTTTTGCTCATGATTCCACTCACTATTGAATCCTCTGAGATGATGGAAATAAATCCAGTTCCTCTGATTTTGGGGGAGGCTATTTTTTCCAATATTGGTGGCACTACAACTTTAATTGGTGACCCTCCGAACATTCTTGTGGGCATAGCTGCAAACCTCACATTCAACTCTTTCCTTATTCATCTTATCCTTCCTGTTGGGCTCTCCATATTTGTTTCCCTTTTTTTAGCACGCATAATATATGGAAAATGGCTGAAATCCAAGCCTGAAAATATAAAGAAACTTTTGCATATGGATGAACGCATACATATTAAAGATGAAAAAAGAATGAATGCTCTTTTAATTCTCCTTCTCATCATGATTGCATTTTTCCTCGCAGAGAGATTTACAGGCATTCCTGTGGCATTTGTTGCTTTAATTGGAGGAACTGTAGCCCTTGCCATATCCGAGCATACTCCTCAGGAGGTATTCAATGCTGTTGAATGGCCCACGCTTGTATTCTTCATTTCACTGTTCATCCTTGTTGGTGGGCTTGATGAGACAGGTCTCCTGAATGATATGGCAAGTGCAATAGCACAAATATCCAAGAATCCCATAGTGATAGCTGTGGTTATTCTCTGGGTTGCTGGTTTAACTTCTGCAGTTGTTGATAATATCCCTATTACTGCTGCTCTAATTCCCGTTGTTGGTAGATTAGCCATGGGTTATCACACATCTCTCCTGTGGTGGGCACTTGTCATGGGAGCGGATATTGGGGGTAATATAACACCGATTGGCTCTTCGGCGGGGGTGATAAGCATAGGATTATCTAAAAAACTGGGCTATGAAATAGAGAATAAAAACTGGATGATGATTGGAACCACCACGGGCATAGCAAGCCTTGCAGTATGCACCCTATCATTATTTTTCATTACTTTCCTTTAATATTATCCTCGCATCAACTATCTTTATTCCACGCTCATAAACAATTGTTGGGTTTGCATCAATCTCCTTTATCTCGTCTTTGAAATCCCATGCCAACTGAGAGATTCTACTTATTGCTTCTGCAAGAGCATTTATATCCCTAGGCTTTTCACCTCTTGCCCCTTTGAGAACGGCATAACCTTTAATTTCTCTCATCATCCAGCGTGCCTCATTCTGAGTAATTGGAGCAATTCTAAATGTTACATCCTTCAGAATTTCAACAAATATCCCTCCGAGCCCAAACATTACAACGGGCCCGAATTGCACATCGTTTGTAGTCCCTAAAATTGTTTCAGTTCCCCATGGTGCCATCTCCTGCACATATACTCCATGAATATCCGCATCAAGATTGTATTTCTTTGCATTTTCAATGATTTTCTTATATGCATTTCTCACATCATCTTCACTTTTCAAATCCACCTTTACGCCACCAGCATCACTTTTATGGACAATCTGCGGAGAAACTATTTTCATAACCACGGGATAACCAATCTCGCTGGCTATTTTTACAGCATCATTTTCATTCTTTGCCAATTCTCCACGAGGGACAGGTAGTTCATAGTATCTGAAAATCTCCTTTGACTCAGGCTCTGTAAGTATCTTCCTTCCCTCATTTTTTACCCTTTCAATTATTTTCTTTGCACTCTGGTAGTCGGCACTGAGCCTCTGAAATACTTCCCCTTTCTCCTCATGGAATTCTGCATATTCCCTTAAAGCCGCTATTGCACTGATTGCGTTGTGTGGACTCTTGTAATATGGTATTCCATGCTCTATCATCCACCTTCCTGCATTCACACATTTTTCCCCTCCTATATAGGAGACAACAACAGGCTTATCCTTAACACCACTTTCTATGATGGATTTATATATTCCCTCCGATACATTTTTTGGTTCTGTCCATGATGTCTCACAGAATAAAACAACGAGACCATCCACCCAAGGATGCTTAAGAGCATCTTTTATTGCTCCTTCATACTGCTTTCTATCTGCCATTCCCGTCAAATCCACAGGATTTTTAGGATTTCCAAATTCAGGCATGTGTTTTTTCATCAAATTCTTCAAATCTTCAGGAGCATCCTTAAGAGGTATTCCATACTTCTCAGCAGCATCTGTGGCAAGAACTCCAACACCTCCTCCATTTGTTATTATAAGGAGATTGTCTCCCTTCATTTTAGGCTGCATTGATAGTGCCATGGTTCTATCAAATAAATCATCAAGATTCTCTGCTCTTATTACATGACCCTGCTTGAATGCAGCCTCATAAATTTTTGTACTTCCCGCAAGACTTCCCGTGTGTGAAGCGGCAGCAGATGCACCTCTTTTAGAAACACCTGCTTTTAATGCCACAATGGGTTTAACTGAGTTTTTGCAGGATTCTAAAAATTTACGACCCTTATTCACACCTTCAATATAGAGGGATATGGCAGTTGTGTCTTCATCCTGATTGTAGTAATGTATTAAATCTGCAAAATCCAAATCTGCCATATTTCCGATACTTATCATATGTGATATTCCCACATTATCGCTCCATGTCCTAACATCCATTGCCACAAGCAATGCACCACTCTGCGATATTAGAACTGCTTTGCCAGGATATGGAAGAGTTGATGCAAATGATGCATTCATCCTGAGAGGATTGTTCATTATTCCAACAACATTTGGTCCAAGAATTCTCATTTCGTATCTTCTCGCAATTTCAACAACTTCATCTTCCAAATCTTTTCTACCAATTTCACTGAATCCCGATGCAATTATGACGAGACCTTTAACACCTTTTTTTCCGCATTCTTCTGCCACCGCTGGCACAAATTTTGCGGGAACTACTATCAGTGCAATATCAACCTCACCTGGAATCTCGGTTATACTGTGATAGCATTTCAAACCTTCAATCTCATCAGCCTTGGGATTGACAGGATATATTTTTCCCTTATAACCTGAATCTATTATATTTTTCAGGCACTGATGACCTATTCCTCTCGAATCTCTTGATGCACCCACTACAGCCACGCTCTTTGGTTTGAATATAGGATCAAGGTTCATTCCTATTACCTCCTCAGGGGAATTGTATTTTACCATAATAAATTTTCATTCCGCTCCAATAGTTAAGTATAAATAGAGCAAGATAATTTCATATCTGGATGGAAGAGAAAATAGTGCATCTTAGATTAAAGGAGCATCCCGAATTGACTGTGGGAGAACTCGCAGAGATAATGAGAGAACTGACGGAAAAGTATCCAGATAGGGAGATATTTTTGGATGGGGACGAGCAGGCAATATGCTCAAGAAAAAGAAAAATAGAATAGCTATGGAATTAGATTGGAGTGAAGAAAATCCACGCCATTACGCCAAGGACAATAACTATTATTATGAGGATAATCCACAGCAATAGTTCCAAGAAAAATTTTAAAATGCCTAAAAGGGCAAGCACGATTATTATGATTATTGCACAGCATAGCAGACTCATAGATGGATATTGGAATCATTGTATATAATACTTTCAGAGATTTGAAGAGACCATCTTTAAATAATATAATGCATTTGAGTAGTCTATGAATGGAAGAGGAAAAGGTCAGGGTAGAGGACAAGGAGGCTACGGTCAGGGAAGCGGTATGCAGGGAGGCTATGGTGGTAGAGGTAGAATGGGAGGAAGAGGTCTTGGACCTGAAGGATTCTGTGTTTGTCCAAATTGTGGATACAGAATTCCCCATCAAAGAGGTATGCCATGCCCTCAAATGAAGTGCCCGAAATGTGGAACTCCAATGGTTAGGGAGTGATATGTTCAATCCTGAAGAATACGATTCTTGGTATGAGAGACACAAAGATATATATATGGCAGAATTAAATTCCCTGAAATTCATTGCGAATATTCCAAATCCGAAAATTGAGATTGGAGTTGGCACGGGAAGATTTGCGTCCATGCTGAATATTGAATATGGATTGGAGCCTGATGAAAATATGATGAATTATGCAAAAAAGAGAGGAGTAAAGGTAGTAAAGGGTTATGGTGAAGATATACCCTTTCCTGATAATTTTTTCAATCTTGTGCTAATTTCCACATCTCTTCCATTTTTCAGAGATGCAAAAAAGGTAATTGAAGAATCTTATAGAATTCTTAAAGATGATGGAATACTTGCTATTGGATTCATACCGAGAGAGAGTTATTTTGGCAGAAAATACATTGAAATGGGAAGAAGAGGGGATGTGAGATTCAAAGATGCGAAATTTTATTCCTACGACGAAGTTGAAAATCTCATCTCTTCACTTTTTCAAATTGAAGATGTCAAATCCACACTTATAGGGGAGAAAATGGATTTAAGTGTTAAAAATGGATATGTTTTAGATGCCAGTTTTGTGGCTATTAAAGCGAGAAAAAGCATATAAAAGTTTTTTAGAAATATTTAAATATCATGATGAACATGTGTGTTAAGGTGATATGATGAAAGAAGAGGGTGCAGTAGTAGGACTCCCGCTGTATATATTAATTGCAGTGGTAGTGGCAGCAGTGGCTTTGGCGGCGATACTGAGTTTTATGGTGACCTCGGGGCCTTCCATAGGTAATTGGACAATTAACATCGGAGGGAAGAACACACGGGAAATCAAATGTACTGATGTACACAGCGATGGAACTGTGTGGTATAATAACACACAATATGGCGATTTTGAGATAACAGTATATGACCAGAATGGCCATACCTTACCTAATGTAAAGGTAATGATTGAGGGATGTGGTATAACAGAGGCAAACCATACAAACCCGCAGGGTTATGCAAAATTGAGTTTGAAAGGAGTACATCTTCAAAGTGGACAACAGGATGATGAGATAAAAATAACATTGAAATATCCTGGGCTCGTTGGTGAGCAGTCTAAAACTGACTCAATCATTGTTATAAAAGGATAAACTTTAAATTTTTTATTTTTTATTGCTTATTTCTCTGCATCCCAGAGATACAAATTATCAAATGCCAATTTTCTCTCAATTTTTCCATTGCATGTGATTATAATAACTTCCGCAACATAAACTTTCCCTTTAATCAAATGCCCACCTATTATTGAAAAATCTCTGTTTGCAAGAAGGGCATGAAGATGAATGAACTGCTCACCATCTTTAATTGATACATTTCCCATACAGGAAACAAGCTCGGATTGCTCTTCAATATCTATTTTCTCATAGTTCTTCTTCTGAGCATTGAAATATCCAAGAGTTGCAGACTTTAAAGCACCGATTACATTTACCATGCCACATTCAATATTATTTTTCTCTGCAAATTTTTTTATCTCCTCTAAAATTTCCTTATCTCTTTTGATGCGAAACACATGCATATTGCCTTCTCCAAATCTCATATCTATCGCCTCAAATTTATCCTTATCTCAACATCCTTTATTTCTTTTACTCCTTTGAATGCAGAGAGCATTCCTGATATGGTTTTTATAACAACATCTTGGGCAAATTTTCCCATGTAGATATCCTTATCATTTACCCTAACCTCTATCATTGCATCAGGATTCCAGTATCTGCAATTCTCATACTTATCCTCGCCCCGATATATTGCCTCAGCCATCTCCCTGCAATTCCTATGGTCACATTCCCCACAGTTGAAATTGGGCAAATTTTTCATTATTTTCTCAATTTCGCTCTCTCTTTTTATATATTTCATCACATCACTAAATTCCGGATTTCTCATTATACAATTCTCGCATTCGGCATCTCCCAGGCAAATTTTTGGGATCCATTTGTATGATTTAAATCCTTCAAGGAGAATTAAATCATAATTCATCTCCTTTACAATTTTGTATAAGTTTACTCTCTTTATTATATGAACTAAATTATTTATCAAAACAACCTCCGATGCTCCTGCCTTAATAAATCTGCTGCTATCCTTGCCTGGAACATCAACTTCCTTTGCATGCTTTACCACACCTATTTTCACATCTTTCATTTCTTTTATAATTCTTTCAATTAATGTTGTTTTCCCAGAATTGGAATAACCACATATCCCAAGAAGCATTCAATCACCCCAGAGATGGACATCCACAATTTCATCCTTCTCCACAATATCCGAACTTGCAGGGATTATTATGTATCCATCAGAATTTGCTAAACTTGTTATTGCCCCCGATGTCTTGTAAGCTGGGTGAACATAATTATCCTTAAGGCGAACCGTGAAAAATTGTGTTCTTCCTAAAGTTGATGTTATTCTTCTTGCCATTCTTGCCTTTGTTATTTTCTCCTCTACAGGGGGTAAATGAGCCATCTTTCTCAATGCGGGAACCAAAAATTGATAGGCATCACTCAGACAGGAAGTTGGAAATCCGGGCATGCCAAATACAACTTTATCACGAATTATTGCACACCATGTTGGCTTTCCCGGCTTGATTTGAACTCCATGAAAAAGAATTTTGCCATGCTTTGATACCGCATCAACAAGCAAATCCCTCTCTCCAACAGATGAGCCACCAGAGAAAACAACCATATCATATTTTAGAGAATTTAGAAGTTTCTCTTCAATATCATTTATTTCATCTCTCACATAGGGGTGAAGAACTGGAATTCCACCGTTTTTTTTCACAATTGAATAAAGAGTATATGAGTTAATATCATAAATTTTCCCCTTTACCAATTTTTCTCCAGGCTTTATCAATTCATCCCCCGTGGGCAAAATTGCAATTTTAGGTCTTCTAAATACTTTAACAGTTGAAATCCCCACTGCTGCCACCGCTCCAATTTTTGCAGGATTCAATATTTCTCCTTTCTTTAAAATTTTCTCACCATTTTTTATATCCTCCCCTCTCTGAGCAACATCAAAACCCGGATGCACTGGCTTATAAACTCTCAGAATTTCATTCTCTCTCTCTGTATCTTCTACACGAACAATTGCATCTGCATTTTTTGGTAATACTGCACCGGTTGCAATTTCAACTGCTTCGCCTCTCTTGATCTCAATATCTTTGAATTCTCCAGTATTTATTTTTCCCACAATCTTCAATTTCTTTGGTTCATATCTCCCAGAGCCATAAGTGTCTTGGGCAATAACAGCATATCCATCCTCTGCTGCCCTGTCAAATGGAGGAACATCAACAGGTGAGATTATATCCTCTGCAAGAACTCTTCCAAGAGAATTCTCAATTTTTATCTCTTCCCATTCTCCAATTTCCTTCACTTTTTCAAGCATTATTTTTTTCGCTTCTTCAAATGGAATTAAATTTCTGAATGGCTTCATAGGGGGATATGTGCAATATAGCATATCAAAATTTTCCTTCTTCAATTACATCTTTTCCCCTCTTTGTAATGGAATATATCAAATAATTTTTGAATTTTCTGCATCTGACTAACTTTGCCTCCTTCAATATTTTCAGGTGGTAGGACAATTTTGAACAGGCGAGATTTGTAACATCCTTAAGAAGGCAAGCACAGGCATCTTGATAGTAGAGAAAATACAAAATTTTCAGGCGATTTTTATCCGATAAAGATTGATGAAATAATGCAAAATCTTTTAATTTTTTATCCTGGGGAATTTGAGAAATTATTTTTTTCAATCCTCCCTTTTTCTCAATTTCTCTCTGTATTTTCTCCGGAACTCTGACTGTCATAATTCTTAATCTTTTTTGAGTATTTAAAATTTTCATAATATTTCATGAAAATTTGAAACATCCCATTTTTGTCCAGTAATCTTTTAATATAAGATGGTTTTCGGGGTAATTGTTTCAAAAAAATTTGAAATGCTGGTGATAAAATGTTCCGAAAAATACTGTTTCCCACAGACTTTAGCGAAGGCTCAATGCGGGCAATTCATAACTTTGAGAAGCAGAATACAATGGAAGTGGAAGAATGTATAATACTCCATGTGATTGATGAAGGTCACTTAGAAGAGTTGCTCAACGGTTATTCATTTCTTTACAGGAGGGAAGATAGAGAAATGGAGGATATTGAGAAGAAACTAATGGATGAGGCAAAGAAAAAATTGGAGGAGAGAGCAGAGAGATGCAAAAAATTAATGAAAGTGAAAAAAATGACCACGATGGTAAGAATTGGAATTCCTTATAAAGAGATAGTTAAAGTTGCAGAGGAAGAAAATGTTACTCTAATTCTTCTTCCATCCCATGGAAAACTGGGTTATTCTCACGAACTTCTTGGCTCAACAACAATAAGGGTGTTGAGAAAAACAAAAAAGGCAGTTTTGATAATAAAGACACATGGGGAGTAAGAGGTGAATTATGGACTATCTAAGATTGAAGAATCACCTTGATAAATTTCTTCCCGTTTATGTCACTATTTCCATGTTCACCGGCTTTTTTATCGGATTATATATAAATGCGGAAAAATACAGGGAAATATTTCACTGGTTAAATCTTGGTGTTGTGATATCAATGATTTATCCAATGATGATAAATCTCAATCTTGGAGAACTGAAGAACGCTATGAAGCAGGGGAAACAACTTGGAATAGGGCTCACAATGGGGTTAATAGCCTCACCTTTGATAATGTGGTTCTTAATTTTTCTTGTAAATCTTTTTTATCCTTTAAAACCACAACTTTCTCTGGGTCTTATGCTCTCAATGGTTGTTCCCTGTTCATCAATGAGCATTGCCTATACCGGATTTTCTAAAGGTAATTTGGAACTTGCAACAATAATTGTGGCATTCAGTTTTATCCTTGCAATTATAACTGTTCCGGGATGGCTGGCGCTCTATGCTGCAAGTTCCCATGTTTCAGTGCCAACGATGTTACTCATAATTACAATAATAGAGGTTGTCTTTATTCCCATGTTCTTCGGGATACTTACAAGAGAGTATTTAATCAGAAAGAAAGGAGCAGAAGGATTTCTGAGATTAAAGCCACTCTTTCCATCCATTTCACTCATTGGAATGTATCTCATTGTCTTTTTGATTTTCATGGAAAAGGCAAAACTCATAGCGAAGAAACCAGAGGTTGTTCTTATAGCCCTCATCCCTCTTATTCTATACTATGGAATCGCCATTGGATTATTGACCTATTTAAACAAAGCAGTGCATATATCCTACAGGGAGCACATGGCAATAACCTATCCATCGGTGGGCAAGAATGAAGGAACGGCAATGGCAATTGCAATGAGCGCAGGTATGGGTCTTATGGCAATTCCTCCTGCAGTGACGCCGTTGATTCAAATTCCATTTTTAATAGGATATGTGAAGATGTCAGGAAAAATAATGAAAATCTACAATTATAAGGAGGGAAAAGATGAATTATAATATGAAATTCTTTATTTTTTACGATTTTTACCCCATTGTTGCGAAACTTTTAAATAAGATTATGATATTTATCATAACTATGATGGATAGAAAAGTATACAGTGGAATTCACAAGGTTATGATGCACTGGGGATTTAGGGAAACTGCTGCATCCATCTATGCGACTCTTGTAGTAGAAGACAGACCAATGAGTGCAAAGGAAATTGCGGATAAAATTGGCAGGGCATATTCATCGGTCATCAATGAACTCAATATTTTGAGAAGATACGGACTTGTTGAGAGGAGGAGAGTGAATAGAAAATGCATGTACACGGGCGTTATAGACCTTGTGGAAGTAATAAAAAATGAAAGAAGGAGAGTTTTAAATTTTCTCAAAGAGATAAAGGAGGGGGTGAGCGATAGAGATAAATACAAAGACATCATGGAAAATGTTGAACATGCAATAGAATATCTTGGAAAAATAGAAGAGGAGGTGTGAAAAATGAGTGAGAAGAAAGGAATGAATGAGGGGGAAATAATAGATTACCTGCACAAGGTAATGGATAACAAATTTGTGAAATTTATCCTGAAAGAGATGACAGAGGTGAAGAAGATTGAGAAATCCTTCGCTATCTACGCAGGTGTGGAAGAACCGAGGGGAATCAGGGAAAGAATGCATGCGAAGATTGTGGGAGATGCTATTGAGAAAGGGGCTGAGAAATTTGGAGCAAGTCCAGAGGTAATAAAGAATTTTCTCAAGGATTCGTATATGCGGAAGGCTTTTGCAGTGATTGTTAGAAGCATTGCAGAGTATGGAATTACAAAGCCTCAAAGACTGATTGCGCCTTTTATGGTTGTATGGGATTTCACAAAGCAGTGCAACCTGAAATGCAAACACTGTTATGCGAATGCAACACCATATCCAGCTCCAGATGAATTAACCTTGGAACAAAGGTATCAGGTAGTGGATCAACTTGATGAGGCGGGAGTTGCAGCCGTATCCTTTTCCGGGGGAGAACCGCTGATAAATAAATATTTCTGGAAAACAGCAGAATACGCCAATTCCAAAGGATTTTATTTGACTGTAGCGACAAATGGCACATTGATAAGCGAAAAAGTTGCAAGAAGATTGAAAGAAGTGGGAATAAGATACGTGGAGATAAGCCTGGATGGCCCAAATGCGGAGATACATGATGAGTTCCGTGGAGTTAAGGGGGCATTCGATGCCACCATAAGAGGAATAAAAAATGCTAAAGCGGTGGGACTGGAAGTTGGAATAGCAACAACTGCAACGCACGAGAATCTGGATTCCATTCCGGATATAATAAAACTGGCAAGAGAATTAAAGGCGGATCGATTTATAGTATTCAATTTCATACCCACTGGAAGGGGGAAAGATATAATAAAAGAAGATTTGACACCGGAAGAAAGAGAGAATTTAATGAAGTACCTTTACGAGGAATGGCAGAAGGGAGATATGCAGATTTTCTCAACATGCCCTGCATATGCAAGAATATCGCTAACTGCTGTTGCAAAGAATAGAGGTGATAAGATCTCGCCCACTCATTTTGCGGATATGGAATTACCTGCAGAATTAGGAGGTGCTGCTAAGGCACTGACGGAATTCATTGGTGGTTGCGGAGCAGGTCGTATATATTGCTCCATAGAGCACAATGGAGATATTCAGCCATGTGTATTTCTGCCAATAAAGGTTGGTAATGTTCTCAAGGATGGCTTTGTAAATGTGTGGAAGAATAGTCCCGTGCTTAATGCTCTTAGAGATAGGGATTCTGTTAACTATTCCTGCTCCTCCTGTCCATTCAGATATGTATGCGGTGGATGTCGTGCTCGTGCATATGCTTATTATGGAGATATTCTTGCTCCTGACCCGGGATGCATAATAATGAAGAATGAATGGGAAAAGATTGCAAAGGAAGAAGGGATTGAAATTGAGCATGCGCATACTCCTTTTATCACCGCCCACAAATAGCATAATTAAGGAAGTCCTTGGAACAACAGGACCTCCTTTAGGGCTTGCTTACCTTGCCTCCATGATTAGGAATGAACATGATGTTAAGATAATTGATTCCTTAGTTGAAGATCTGGATTATAATGATGTGAAGGGCAGAATAAAAAAATATGATCCTGAACTAATCGGGATAACTGCAACGACTAGCATGATGCCAGATGCATATATCATAGCGAAGATTGCAAAAAGAGCAAATGAGAATGTAAAAATTGTGCTCGGAGGTCCGCATGTAACATTTGTTCCTGAGAGAACATTTAAAGAATGTCCCTGCATAGATTTCATAGTTCGGGGGGAGGGAGAAATAACATTTAAAGAATTGGTGGATGCTATTGATAAGAATGGAGATCTTAAAAATATTCGGGGGTTGTCATACAAGGATAATGGAAAAGTGGTTAACAACCCTCCAAGGGAGTTGATAAAGGATGTTGATACTATACCACTTCCATCCTATGATTTATTGCCCATGGATAAATATCAGGCAGATGGTGTGAAAT
>CAZVSZ010000029.1:0-13458 GCA_964630095.1 uncultured Thermoplasmata archaeon
TCCCTTATTTCATGTGATGACAATGGTATTGATAGCAATGATAGGTAATTTGTGTTTTTATCCAAGTAAATCTTTTTATACATCTTTGAAATCCCCAGCAGAGGCATGGAAATGAGTGAAATGGAAGAGATTAAAGAGAGGATAAAAGAATCCGAGGGAAAGTTGCCAAAAAGAAAAATAGGGAAGCGAGGAAAGATTGCAATACTCGGCACGGTAATTGTGATTGTTATTCTTATAGGTGCTTATTTAACTATAACACTCCCTCCACTGCAGGAGAAGTACTGGAAACCTGATAGAGAATTTGTTATGCCTAATGTGGATTGGAATAAAACTAATAGTAGTTATGTGTTGGGAAGAGGCTTAAATGATATAGATCCGCTTACCCAAGTTATAGGGAACAAAGTCTCAAAAAATAAATTTATCATTTCATTTATAATCTCACTCATTAGATATGATGCCCATACAGATGGCACGGGAGACCTTTGGCTTCAACCATATCTTTATGCGGAGAAAAATAGAAGTAGCGAGTACCGAATTAAGGAATTGGAGTTTCATTTTTCATACGGGAATGACAGGAATGTGAGTTACTGGAGCATAGATTGGTGTAAATTGAAAGCAAAAAACATTTATTTGGATGTCACACCGATAAAATCAGGACCATATGGTCCATACTATACCAAGCTGGATTCAGACTGGGATAATCAAAAAATTGTAGGGGTAAATAAAGATGCAAAAGACATAAAAGATTGCGGATTCTCGTTTCCCATGCAACTATCTTTCTTTGATAAATACCCGCACTGGACAAATCACACGATTACAATGAGTGCAACACTCTATTACGGTCATCCAACATTATTAGGATGGCAGGATGTCCATGAATTGAGAACATCCGTAAAAATATATGTAGTGCCATGGGGTGAATGAAAAAAATGAAAGGAAAAAGAATTTTGGGAATATTTGTAGTGATGGCAATGGTATTGACAGCGATGGGCAGGGTTGACGGGAGTAGGGTACCAGCGAGTTCCTTTACCACCTGCAACTTTTTTTAAAGTTTCTTTCTGAGTAAAGCCGCTTTCTTCTTAAGAAAGGGTTTGTTTCATGTTTTCTCTTCCACGGTTATGAGACAGGGCTTTGGTAGAGGAAAATTATAAATGTTATTTGCCATGTGGATACGGTGATAACAATGAAATCTTTCCGTGTTACAGGTTCATATTCGCCAAAGGGTAAGAAGTGGTACAGATTCACAAAGGATGTGGTGGCTGATGATGAGAAGAGAGCAATTGAAAAATCATATTCTCTTTTGGGAAGCAAGTTTGGTATAAAGAGGGGCCTCATAAAAATAAATGAGGTGAAAGAGATAAAAGCAGAGGAATCAAATGACCCAACTGTAAAATATTATATGAGGGATAAAAATGAGTGAGAAAAAGGAGCAGGAGATAGAGAAAGATCTGGCAACAATTGAAACGATTAAGGCGCAGATTCTGAATTTGAACAAGCAGTTTGAAACTCTTCAGATTTCAATTCAGGAGCATGAGAAGGCAATTGAGACTCTTGAAAACTACAAAAATATGAAGGATGAAGAGATTTTAGTTCCTGTGGGCGGTGGAGTTTTCATATCTGCGAAAATCAATGAGAAAAAAGGGCTTATTACCATAGGAAGTTCTCTATATACCCAATTGCCCATAGAGGAAATGATTAAAAAATTGGAAGGGAGGAAGAAAGACCTTGAAGATATGTCATCAAAAATCAGCAAGGATTTATACACACTCCAGCAGAATTATGCTATTCTTGATGCAAAAATTGAGGATGAGTACAGGAAATATTTAGAGGAGAGAAAGAATGTTCAATCTCCTTAGGGAGAAATTAAAGTCCATAAGAAGAAAGGCGAAAAAGGAACTTGGAGAAGATTTCACTACGGGAGTGGGTAAGAGAATAAAAGAGAGTAAGATTGATGATTTTCTCTGGGATTTTGAAATGGCGCTCATGGAGGGGGATGTTGCTCTTGATGTAATTGAGAAATTGAAGGATGATATTAAAAAGGAATTGATTGGAAAGAAAGTTAAAATTGGGGTTAATGTGGGAGTTGTTGTGGAAAACACACTGAAAAACTCCCTCAGGGAGATTTTGAATAAAAATTTTGATTTTGACAAATTTGCGAATTCATGCGAGAAGCCATGCATAATTATGTTTTTAGGAGTTAATGGAACAGGGAAAACGACTGTTATAGCGAAGATGGCAAAATATCTAATGGATAGGAATTATTCAGTCGTTCTTGTGGCAGGAGATACATTCAGAGCAGGTGCTATTGAGCAGATTGAAGAGCATGGTAAGAAATTGGGCGTGAAGGTCATCAAGCATAAAGCAGGTGGAGACCCAGCCGCTGTAGCCTATGATGCAATAGAGCATGCAAGGGCGAGAAAAAAAGATTTTGTTCTCATAGATACTGCTGGAAGAATGCAGACAAACAAAAATCTCATGGATGAAATGAAAAAGATAAAGAGGGTTGCCAAGCCACATCTCACAGTTTTTGTGGGAGATTCCCTCGCAGGAAACGACGCAATTGAGCAGGCAAGGGTTTTTAACGAGCATGTGGGCGTGGATACCGTTATATTAACAAAGATAGATGCAGATGCAAAGGGAGGATCTGCCATAAGCATAGCCTATGAGATTGGAAAACCAATAATATTTCTTGGAACCGGGCAGAATTATGATGATTTTATGAAATTTAATCCAGATTGGTTCTTGAATAGATTATTCGGGTGATTTTTCAATCGCCACATTCTCGGGAAGATTTTCTCTTATCTCTGTGAAAACATCTCTCTTTATATAATAATATCCAGAGGTTGTGTATAAAAAATATCCATCCTTCAAAAAAGTTTTTATTTCTCTCACCTTTTTCACATCATGAAAATCAAGTATTTCCTTCTTTTTTGCATCACCGTATCTGTAAAGGCGGGGAACATAGATGGAATCTCCATAAATAACATAAATTGATGTGCCTGTGTAAAAATAACTTATAAAAAAGAATAGAAATAGTGAGAGAGAGAGAAAGAGAATGGATGGGAGCCAGAGATAAATCAGGAGATACACAACAAAGGCGATGAGAAAAAACAGTGCCACCATGTATCCCAGTATGGTTAAGGATAGTTTAATAACCTTCATTTTCATATTTTTATCCATCTTCCTACCTCTTTGAATAAAGATGGCAAGCCACGAAATGTCCATTCCCAACATCTATCAGTGGTGGTTCAATCTTATCACAAACCCCTGGAATGAAATATGGGCATCTTGGATGAAATCTACAACCATGCGGGGGATTTACAGCGCTTGGAACTTCTCCCTTTAATATTTTTCTCTCTTTCTTCCTCTTTGTTGGGTCTGGAATCGGGATTGATTCTAAAAGCAGTTTTGTATATGGATGAAGAGGATTGTTAAACAGTTCATAATCCGATGCAATTTCCACTATTTTCCCCACATACATCACTCCGATTCTCCTGCTCATATGCCTCACAACACTCAGGTCATGGGTGATGAAAATATATGTTAAACCTCTCTCCCTCTGAAGTTTCTTTAGAAGATTTAAAATCTGAGCCTGAACAGATACATCTAATGCTGATGTGGGTTCATCAAGAACAAGAAAATCTGGGTTCAGAGATAATGCCCTTGCGATTCCAATTCTCTGTCTCTGCCCTCCACTGAACTCATGCGGAAATCTGTAAAGGTGCTCTTTTTTTAACCCCACCGATTCCAGAACTTCAATTATTTTTTTCTCAACCTTCTCATGAGAAACTATTTTATGAGTTAACAGTGGTTCTTCTATTAATCTCTTGACTGTCATTCTCGGGTCAAGCGATGATTGAGGGTCTTGGAATACTATCTGCATTTTCCTCTTGTAAGGCAGAAGTTCCTTCTCTTTTTTTAGTGATAAATCATATTTTTCCCTTATCTTTTGAAGTTCTTTTTTCTCATTCTCCCTATCACTCAAAATTAATTCTCTGACCCTGTTCTGAAGTTCTTCTGGAAGTGAATAGAATATCATTCCACCATCGGAGTTTATCAATCTCAATATTGTTCTTCCTAAGGTTGTCTTGCCACATCCAGACTCGCCCACAAGTCCAAAATTCTCACCCTTTTTAATTTCAATACTCACATCATCAACAGCCTTCACATAGGCTATTATCTTTCCAAATAACCCTCCTTTCACCGGAAAGTATTTTTTGAGATTATAAACCTGGAGCAGGTATTCTTCATTCATTTTTATCCTCCCCATAAAGATGACATGCTACAAAATGTCCTCTCTCTATCTCTTTCAGTTTTGGCTTCTCTTTTTTACATATATCCATCATATAATCACATCTGGGATGAAATCTGCAGCCAGAGGGCGGATAAATTAGATTTGGTACGGAGCCACGAATGTATTTGAGTTCTTCTTTTTTCTCTGTCATGATTGGTATTGCCTGCATTAGACCATTTGTGTAGGGATGTTTTGGGTTTTTAAATATGGTAAATGTATCGCCTATCTCCACAATATTTCCCGCATACATCACGCCAACCCTATCACATACTTCAGCAATTACACTCAAATCATGGGTTATGAGAAGTATGGATATACCCAACTTATCCTTCATATCCAGCAGTATATTCAAAATCTGAGCCTGAACTGTAACATCCAGTGCTGTTGTGGGCTCATCTGCAATGAGAAGTGAGGGTTTTGTGGCAAGCATCATGGCGATCATTGCCCTCTGCCTCATTCCACCGCTCAGTTCATGGGGATAACTATCAATATTTCTCTCAGGGTCGGGCATTCTAACAAGTTTGAGCATCTCTATTGCCTTCTCCCTCTCCTCCTCCTTTATCCCCTTTGGGGCTTCTCTAATATCCTCAATTCCATGCTCATGGAGAAGAAGAATCTCCATTATCTGGTCTCCAATTTTAAAAACGGGATTGAGTGCTGTCATTGGCTCCTGAAATATCATTGATATTTCCCTACCCCTGATATTTCTCATCTCCTCTTCGCTCAATTCAAGAAGATTCTTACCCTTGAAAATTATTTTTCCTTTTTCTATCTTTCCGGGTTCGTCAATCAATCTGATTATTGATAATGCAGTTACAGATTTTCCACACCCCGTTTCACCAACAAGCCCGAATATCTCCCCCTTTTTAATATCAAAACTTACCCCATCTACCGCCTTCACAACCCCCTCGTATGTGTAAAAATAAGTATGCAAATCCTCAACTTTTAACAATTCATCCATCTTATCACCTCCTTAACCTCGGGTCAAGAATATCTCTGAGACCATCTCCAAAAAGGTTGAATGCAAGCACTGTTACAAATATTGCAAGCCCGGGAAATGTTGACCACCACCACTGTCCCGGAATTATCCATTCTCTACCCTGACTCACCATTATGCCCCAGTCAGCCGTGTATGCGGCAGCACCGAGTCCCAAAAATGCAAGTCCTGCAGCAGTCAAGATTACATTTCCCAGATCCATTGTTGCCTGCACAAGTATGGGAGAGAGGGAATTTGGAATAACATGCTTCCATATTATCTTGAAACGGCTCACACCAACTGCTCTTGCCGCTTCAATATACTGATTTTCCTTGACCGATAGAACTTGTCCTCTAACTATTCTCGTATATGCAGGCCACCATACAATCATCAGAGCATACATCACATGCTCTAATCCTGGGCCCAGTGCAGCAGTTATTGCCATTGCCAGTATTAAACCGGGGAAGGCAAAAAACATATCGCATATTCTCATCATTATCTCGTCAAACCATCCACCGAGATATCCCGAATATGCGCCTAAGAGAACTCCTATAAGCATGGCAACGATTACAACTATAAATCCAACATAGAGTGCCTCTCTCGTCCCATAGAGTATCATGCTGAAAAGATCATGACCAAAATCATCTGTACCGCAGGGATGCTTCCAGCTCGGTGGCTCAAGAGCCTCACTGTAATAATTTTTCCAGTACTCCTGCCCACCTATGTATTCGGGATGATAAGGAGCAATATAAGGGGCAAATATGGCAATGGAAAATATAAGTATAAGCATAATCAAACCTGCCATTGTGAGGGGGCTTTTACGCATGAGATGAAGGGTATATCTAAAATCTTTAATTTGAGATTCATATTTTTTCGTAAATGATGTATACAAATCTCTCAAATTCATTTTCACTCCCCCAGTTTGATTCTCGGGTCAAGGTAGGCATACATTATATCAACTATCAGATTTGCTATCACGAATATTATTGCCATGAGCAGTGTTACTCCCATTATTGCTGGGAAATCCAATGTTGCAATGGCGTGATATGCATATCTTCCTATTCCGGGCCACGCAAATATCGTCTCTGTTAGAACTGCACCACCCAAAAGACCTGCAAATGCAAGCCCGGACACAGTTAATGTGGGAATCAGGGCATTTCTGAGAGCATGACGATATATTACAATTTTATCCGGTAGACCCTTTGCTCTTGCGGTTTTTATGTAATCCAGTCTAAGGACTTCAAGCATGCTTGACCTTGTCATTCTCGTGATTACTGCCAGAGTGGCATAAGATAAGGTGATTGCTGGAAGAATCAGATGTATAGCATCATCAACAAACGCATAAAAATCTCCAGAGAGTATACTGTCCAGAAGATAGAGACCTGTATATGTATGCGATGGTGCTATACCCCTACCACTCGCAGGTAGAACCCCAAGAATGCTATAAAAGAGAATAATTAACAGAAGACCAAGCCAGAATATGGGCATGGATACTCCGCTTAACGCAAAAACCCTTGAAATATGGTCCGCAAGTTTATTTCTTTTTACTGCAGATATAACCCCTAAATATATCCCTGTGGGAATTGCAATGATCATAGCCCATAGCGTCAGTTCAAAAGTTGCCGGAAAATATCCTGCAATTGCATCACTGACAGGTCTGTGCTCAGAATGGGAATATCCCCAGTCACCACGGATTACTCCCGATATATAATAATAATACTGCAAATATAATGGGTCATTCAAGTGGTATCTCTCCTTTATTTTTTCAACTGTTTCAGGAGGGGCTTTTGGACCAGCCCATGCCCTTGCTGGATTTGCAGGAATAACATAGGATATTGTAAATGTTATAAGGGTAACTCCAATAACCACTGGTATAAGCATTATAAGCCTTCTAATTATATACTGCCAAAGTTTCATTTGAAAAGGTATAACACCAATAATTACTTAAATTTAATCACTTACCCGCCATCAATAAAAAATAAAAAGTGGGAAAATCATCCCTTATAAATATTGTAGAAGTTGAGTTGCATAACTGGGTTATAGTAGTAACCATGGAGCCATGTTCTGTAAACTGCAACATGCTTGTTCTGTGCGAGATACACGAAGGATGGGTCATCCATTGCCACTTTCTGTACCTTCTTATACAAATCAATTCTATGATTCTGGTTCACGCTATACTTTGCTTCCATAAGCCACTGATCCACACTATCATTATGCCATCCTGTTTCGTATGTGTCTCCACCAATTGCTGAGGAACCAAGGAATGGGAATGCATAATCATCAGGGTCATTGTAATCCGGTGCCCAGCCTACAATTATCATGCTGTAATCTCCACGATCCATCTTATCCAAAAGTGCTGGCCATGCGAGTTCCTGCACAGTTACAGATATCCCTATTTTAGATAAATCTCCTTTCACAATCTGTGCGATATGTGCTCTCACATCATTTCCCTGATTGTAAATAAGTGTAATAGAAAATGCATTACTTGTATCGTATCCTGCCTGCTGCATCAACTGTTTTGCCTTATCTATATTGAAGGAATACATGAATAGATTATCATCATGTCCCGGCATTCCCTTTGGTATTGGTCCCTGAAGCTGTATTGCATATCCGCCATATACCTCTTTTATTATTGTATTATAATCTACAGCATATGAAATTGCCTGTCTCACAAGTTTATTGTGAAGAGGATTTGGATTTCCTTGATATGTTTCTCTGCAATTCATCTCCATCATATCCACATCGTATGTCAATCCACCTTCATCAACACGCACTCCAGATTTTCCCTTCACATCCTGAAGGTGATTTACGGGTATGTACGCCATATCTGCGTCTCCCTTCTCCAGTTCCTGTTCTCTTGTTGAAACTTCAGGTATATTTTTTATTATTACATTTTTCACATGATTTCCGCTCCATCCTTTCCAGTAGTTTGGATTCTGGTCCAATTTTATGTAAGAATTATGTTTCCATTCCACCAATTTATAGGCTCCTGTTCCAACCATGTTCTGGCTCATCCAATCGTTATCCTGATTCGCAACAACACCACCATGAGCATTTACCACGGCAGGGTCAACTATGGATGCAACTGTGAATGCTATTGCAGGAAGAAAACCTCCATATGCTTCCCTTAACTGTATTTTCACCTGATAATCATTCACGACTCTCACACTGCTCTCTCCATCCGGGCTATTCCATTTTTTACTTGTGGCATTGTATGTGTACATGAATTGGTTTAGAATCCATGCTACTCCTGTCTGTGGTGAATTCATTATAATTACCCTATCCAAAGAGAATTTGACTGCCTGTGCATTAAATGCATCTCCATTGGAGAATTTTACTCCCTTTCTCAGGTTGAATGTCCAGTTTTTACCAGTGCTATCAACGCTCCAACTGGTTGCCAGACTTGGATATATCGTTTCTGTATCTGTTCCTTTATATGTCACAAGGGTATCATAAACATTCTGAATCACAGCTGTAGATGCTGTGTCATATGCCTCTGCAGGGTCCAATGTTTGTGGGTCACCAATTGTGTCCCATGTAAAGGTGTCTGGATTCTTTGCCTTCTCTCCTGGCGGGTAGAGAACAAACCATGCTGCTGCTACCAGTATTACTATTACTACTATTGCTATTATTCCATATAGTGCTTTTTTGTTCATATATATACCTCCTCTAAGGCCTAAGCCAAGAGAAGAATACCAAATACGATATATAATATTTTCGGTTGCAAATTTAGAAATTTCAATGATTTAAAAATAGAAAAATTTATACTCAAAAAATAAATGTAAGGGATATGCAATACAGCAAAATTGAAGAATTAATAGGAAATACTCCTCTCCTGAAACTTGAAAATGGGATATATGCAAAATTGGAATATATGAACCCAACGGGAAGCCACAAGGACAGAACAGCCCTATACATGGTCAAGGAGGCATCCAAATCCCTGAAAAATGGGGATTATGTAATAGAATACACTTCTGGAAATACGGGAATATCAGTTGCATTTATATCCAAAATTATGGGATACAAGTCAATGATTTTAGTTCCGGAGAATATAAGCAGGGAAAAAATAAATTTGATCAGAATTCTTGGTGGAGAGTTGAGAATAGTAGGAGATGGTGAGGATGGACATGAGTATGCGAGAAAATTGGAAAGGGAGTTAAATGGAATATTTCTTGCCCAGACGGAAAACATTGCGAATTTCAGGGCGCATTATGACACTACTGCAAGGGAAATTTTCAGGGATTTGCCAGATATCCATTGCTTTGTGATGGGTGTTGGAACCGGAGGAACCCTGTATGGTGTGGGAAAGTATCTGAAGGAGAAAAATGAGAAGATTAAGGTTATAGGATTGATACCAAAGAATTCTCTTCTTCAGGAAGAATTATTTGGCAGGAGAGATAGAGATGAGGAAATTTTTGAAGGTTTTTCATATTACTCATTCAGCAAACTTTTTAAAAGAGCACTAGATGAAGGAGTTGTTGATGAGGTCAGAGTAACAGATTCAAGGGAGTCCATCGCTGGAATGAGAGCACTGTTAGATAAGGGAATTATCGGTGGGCCAACATCTGGAGCGCATTACTATCATGCGAGGAGATTACAGAGGGAAATTGGAGGGAACATTGCAACGATAGTTGCGGATTCCCTGTTGAGATATCCAAAAATTTTAGAGGGCTTGATTCATGATTCAGATTAAAGGAGCAGGTATTGCCGGCTCCTATCTGGCATATCTTCTTTCAAAAAAAGGTTATGATGTTGAAGTATATGAAATGAGAAGGAGATATGATAGCAAGCCATGTGGAGGAGGAATTGTAAGAAGAGTTCTCAATGAATTATCCTTTTTGAAATTGGAGGGAATAAAGATAAATGGTGTTGTTGTTGAGATAAATAAGAGAAAAATTGTTTACAGGGAAAAGGAAATTGGATTATCCGTATGGAGAGATGAACTAATAAGAATTTTGAGAGAGTTTGCAGAATCGGAAGGATCTAAAATCCATTATGGAATGGGAATAAGGAATTTCAAAAATTTTAGTGTGAAGGTGGATGCCTCGGGTTCAAAAAGGGCAGAAATATTCGGGATTGAATCTTCTTCAAGAAGGGTAAATATAAAAGTTGAAGATGAATTTTATTTCAAAATATACAAACTCAGAGGAGTCATCAGATATGGGTGGATATTCCCCAAAATTGACGGCTTCTCAGTTGGTCTTGCAGGGGATTTAAACTGGACTATCAAAAATATAGATTTATTCTTCTCTAAAATCGGTGCTGGAGGAAGGAAAAAACTCGCTCCAATACCTGTTTACAGGGGAGATAAAAATCTGTACTCCAATGGTGTATGGAAAATTGGAGACTCTGCATCTCTTGTTGACCCTCTCAACTATGAGGGTTATACAGGTGCAATATTTTCCGCCAAGTTTCTGGCTGGGGATAAAAATTTTAAATCCCTGTTCCGCTATCTGGATAATGAACTGAGAATTCACAGAATGATTTCAAAATTTCCACAATTATCCATATTCATTAAATTCTGGCTAAGGAAAGTCTATTCTTCCACTCTTTAGTCCCAGAACTGCCTGTTCTTTGCATATTTCAATTCTTCCCTGAGTATTCTTTTCACAACCTCCAATTCATCTTCGTAGGGAACTTCCAAAATTCTTGCTGCAGTGGATAGTCCTATTCCACGACCTGCAAGAACCATGGCTCCTATCTTTTTATGTGTTCTCAAAAGATGAGATACACCAGCCAATCTATCAAGTTCCCTTTTCCCCATTTCATTTATTTTTCCTCTCTTTATCTTCTCCACAATTTTTTCCTCGTAGGGTTTGAGAAGAACAACTCTGACACTTCCACAGAAGGGGCAAATTGGCTTTTTAAAATCTTTTACCTTTATTTTCATGCTTCTTCCACATGAAAGACACAATAGAACCATTTCTTCATTGAGCAACCTGTTGTAAATTGCCTCCAGAATGGGTCTTGTGGCAATTATTGGAGATGCCATATCTCCCTTTGATTCAAGGAGAATTCTTGCTGCATCACTCAGTTCCCTCTCAACAATCTCCGCTTTCTTTACATTCTTCAATATTTTTTCTGCATTTTCAATATCCATATAATCCCAGAGAATCTTGTTCAAAGTTTCCTCATAAACTGGTGTGTTCCTGTAAGAATCTGCTATCTTTTCAATATTCAACTTCTTCAAATCTGCATCTTTTCTGATAATACCCATTTTTCTTGCCACATGAACAAAAACATATCTGAAAATTCTTGAATTTTTCACAACTATCTTTGCAATTCTCTCAATTCCATTAAGAGTAAGGAGAAGAGTCTTCAAATCTCCCGTTTTTATGTGAGGATTGAACAGAGCAAAGCCATAAGGTGAGTTTGAAAATTCAACACTCTCTCCTATCTTCTGCGAAAATATTGAGGAAATTATCAATGCAAGGGTATAATTTGCCCTTGTTCCGCCTCTTATTCCAACGAATATCAATCCTTTTCCCCTCTCTATTACAACTCTTTTTTCATTCCAGTCAATTTTCCACTTCTCAAGTATGTTTTTTGCATTCTCATTGAGATTTTCAAAATCAGGAATTCCAGAGGCAATCTCATAGGGAACCGGTATCTCCTCCCCAAGCCATGAGGGGGGTAAGGCAACATCTCTTATGTATTCTACAATTACCTTACTCTCTCTTATATCCATTATCCTCCAGGTTTTCCCCCCTATTACAAATGTCTCTCCAATTTTAAGGGAAGATACAAATCTCTCATCAAGAATTCCTATGAATTTACCCTCTCTGCTTATCACTCTGTAGCTTTTCTCATCCGGAATCATTGAAATATTCTCATAGAAATAATTAAAACCTCCTCTCCTAGCCCCAAAATTAATCCCATCAGCCCATATTTTTCCAGTGCTCTTTGCAAAATTTAATACCTGCAGGAATTTTTCAAATTCAAGATTTCTGAATGGATATGCCCTCCTGATCGTATCATAGGCAAATTTTATATTCATTTTTCTTTCCGAATTTGCCATTGCTACAATCTGATTGAATAACACAATTAAGGGCTCTTTTCTTATTCTCACATTTTCAACCCATCCCCTTCTTGCAAGAGATAATATGACGGATGATTCCCAGATCTCCACAGGATTGTGAGATATTATTATCCCGCGAGAAATTTCATTTATCCTGTGCCCTGCTCTTCCAACACGCTGAATCAATTTTATTACCTGCCTTGGAGAATTGTACTGCATAACTATGTCTACAAGACCCACATCAATACCTAATTCAAGGGATGATGTGCATATCAGCATTTTTATCTCTCCACTCTTGAATCTCTCCTCTGCTTCCACCCTGGAATCCCTGCTCAAAGAGCCATGATGAACTGCAACTGGTAAATCTCTTTTGAGAAGGTTGTACCTCATCCCAATATCCTCCGCTGTTGCTCTGGTATTCACAAATAACAATATTCCCCTGTGCTCCTCCATAATTCTTAGCATTTCAAGAAGTGATGATGCATAATCTATATCACACCCCATTATACTGCTCTCCTCAACATAATTCCTCTCTGGAGAATTTATTTTCACATCTATCTTTTTAAATACTGGAATTTTCACAATTTCAATATCTTCGCTTGGAGATAAAAATTTTCCAATATCATCAGAATTCCCAACAGTTGCGGATAGTCCTATTATTTGAAAATCTGTAAAATTTCTCAATCTCTCAAGCCCTACTGATAACTGCGCTCCACGCTCATCAGAGGATAGTTCATGAACCTCGTCAATAATTACAAACTTCACATTTTTTATCCCTTCCCTCAATCTTCTTCCCGTGAACAAAATTTGAAATGTCTCAGGTGTGGTTATCAAAACATCAGGGGGATTGAGTGCTATTTTTCTCCTCTTTGATGATGGTGTATCACCATGCCTCACCTCTATACTTATATTTAACTTCTCCCCGAAAAATTTCAGGCGTTTCATCAGATCTCTATTTAATGCCCTTAAAGGAGTTATATATATTGTTGAAATTTTTTCATATCTCTTTGAGATAATTTTCTGAAAAATCGGGAGCATTGCCGCCTCAGTTTTTCCACTTCCTGTTGGCGAGATAAGAAGAAGATTTTTTCCATTCATAATATCATCTATTGCCCTTCTCTGCATGGGAGTTAACTGATATATTCCCTTCTCTTCAAGTGCCTTTTCTAT